>JBDRFQ010000232.1:0-2131 GCA_043818685.1 Candidatus Eiseniibacteriota bacterium | reverse complement strand
CCCGAGGGCGCCCGTCGACGAGAAGATCTCGAAAGGAGGTTGCTGCAGATGCCGAGATCTCGAGACGACGACCGACGGGGCCGGCGCAAGGTCTGCAAGTTCTGTGCGGACAAGATCGCCGAAATCACCTACAAGGACGAGCGGAGGCTCCGCCGCTTCATCACCGATCGGGGGAAGATCGTTCCCCGGCGAATCTCCGGAACGTGCGCGAGGCATCAGCGAATGCTGACCACAGCGATCAAGAGGGCCCGCCAGCTCGCCCTGATCCCGTACATCGGGGAGTAGGCGCGGGGGATTGCGATGCAGGATAGCCGCAGGCCCCGGGCTCTTCCAGAGACATGGGCGCTTCTAGGCGCCGGGTCGGCGCTCGTCGCCGGGGCCGGCGCCGGCGCGTTCCCCGAGATGCTCGGCCGGCTGCTGGCGCCCGTTGTTCTCGCTCTGCTCTTTCGCGCGGACCCGGTGAAGGCGGTCTTGGCGGCCTCGGCCGGCGTGGTCGTTCTCTTTCTCGCCACGAGAGACGCCGCCCTGGCGGGGCGGACCGCGGTGCCGCTCGGTCTCTCCGGCCTTCTGCTCGCGCGCGGGCTCCTGCGCGGTGAGCGGCCGGGGAGGCTGATCCCGATCGCGGCGGTCCCGTTCCTGCTCGCCGTGCTCGCGTTCCACTTCCTTCCGGGGGCTCGGGAGGCGCGGGTGGCGGAAGCGGAAAGGGCGGTCGCCTCGACCCTCTCCCTCTATCGGGGAATCGGAGAGGGGGCCGGGGGGGGCGAGATTCTCGAGGAGACGGTGCGGGAGGTCGCCGAGCTCGCGCTCCTGCTCGCCCCGGCGACGGAGTTTCTCGTGCTCCTCGGGATGACGGCGGTCGCGTGCGTGCTGGCGGCGGCGGCGCTCCGGCGCTCCGGATTCCCCGCCCCCTCCCTCCCGCGATTCCGGGAGTGGCGCGCGCCCTTCGGCCTCGTTTGGTTGTTCGCCGCCGGGCTCGCTGGCGTTCTCGCCGGGCGAACCCCGTTCCGCGAGGTCGGAGCGAACCTCCTCCTCGTCGGTTCATGGGTCTATCTCCTGCAGGGAGGGGCGGTCCTTGCTTGGCAGCTCGGGAAGAGGAAGGTCCCGGCCGTTCTCCAGTTGCTCTTCGTGGCGGCCGGCGTGTTCCTGCTTCTCCGTGTATTTCTTCTCTTAACCGTTTGTACCGGGCTATTTGATGCCTGGTTTGATTTCCGCAGGCTGGAACACCCGCCGGAAGAGGCGGAGGCGCGGTAGGAAAGCGAGGGACGAAGCGTGAAGGTGATCTTGAGGGAGTCGGTGGAGGACCTCGGCGAGCGGGGGGCCACAGTCGACGTCGCGAGGGGCTACGCCCGCAACTATCTCATCCCGAGGAAGCTCGCCGTGGAGGCGACCCCGGGGAACCTGCGCATGTACTCGGAAGAGGAGAAGCTCCTCGAGGTCCGGGAGAACAAGGTCCTCAGGCAGGCGGAGCGTCTGGCCGAGAAGCTGCGCAAGGTGTCGGTGACCGCCCCCGCGCAGGTGGGCGAAGAGGACCGGCTGTTCGGGTCGGTCACCTCCCACGACATCGAGGAGCTCCTGCGCGCGCAGGGGTTCGAGATCGACCGGAAGAAGATCCTCCTGGACGAGCCCCTGAAGGCCCTCGGGGTCTACACGGTGCCGATCAAGCTCCACAGAGAGGTCGAGTGCGCGATCAAAGTCTGGGTCGTGAAGAAATGAGGGGAAGGCCCCGAGCAAGGAGTGAGGAGATGATGAGACGGCTCTGCTTCCCGGCCCTTCTCGCCGCGGTTCTCCTGTCCGGTTGCGGTGGACCGGGGGGAGAAGGCGAGCTTCTGGCTACGATCGGAAACCGCAAGATCACGACGACCACCCTCGAGCGACGCCTCGCCGAGATGCCGCCGAACGCGCAGTCCCAGTTCGAGGGGGAAGAGGGAAGGACGCGGCTCCTCGAGGGGATGCTCGACGAGGAGGCGTTCCTTCTCGCCGCGCTGGACATGGACCTCGACGAGAACCCCGAGGTCCAGGCGCAGATCGAGTCGGCCACGCGGCGGGTTCTCATCCAGGCGTACTACCAGAGAGAGGTCGCTCCGTACACGCAGATGACGGAAGAGGACATGCTCCAGTTCTACGAGGAAAA
>JBDRFQ010000231.1:0-8450 GCA_043818685.1 Candidatus Eiseniibacteriota bacterium | reverse complement strand
TTCTCTGTTGTTCGTCTCGGGGTCGATGTCTCTCTCGTCGCTGCGGCCGTTCCGGTCCCGTGCCGCGACTAGCAGCTGGTGACGTACGCGGGGCGCTTCGAGGCGGGGCAAGGGGTCGAGAACCTCCTTCGCGTCGCCTCGCGATCGGGCAAGGGCTTTCGCCTCCGCGTGATCGGGCTCGCCGAAGGGGACCGCGCCCTTCGGGAGAAGCTCGCCTCTCTGTCGGGTGGCAGCGCCGATCTGCTCCCGAGGACGGGTCAGGCGGGCCTCGTCCCGCTCCTCGCCGAGTCCGACCTCCTCCTCCTCCCGAGGGAGAAGAACGGCGCGACGGAGGTCGCGATGCCGACCAAGTTCGCCGAGTACCTCGCCGTCGGGAGGCCGGTTCTCCTGACGCGCGTCGGGGAGCCGGCGGTTCTCGCCGAGAGGCACCGCTGCGGCCTCGTCGTGGAGGGCGGGGGAGAGGCGCTCGTCGAGGGGATCCTCCGCTTCGCCGCGCTGCCCCCCGGGGAGCGCCGGGCGATGGGTGAGCGCGCGCGCGAGCTTGCCGAGAGGGAGTTCTCTTGGGATGCGATCGGCGCGGGCTACGCCTCTTTTCTCCGCGCGATCGCCGGGGAGGGGGGGAGCCGTTGAGCGCACTTCCGCCCGCCTATCGCTCCGAGAGAGAGACGATGGAGTACGACCCGGGCCGGGGGGCTTGGGTCGCGCGCCCTTCCCGGAGGCCCTTCCCGCGCGTTCAGGCGATCCTCTTCCTCCTGACGGCGGTGTCGACGATTTTCGCAGGCGGCTTCGCCTACTCGATCTCTCTTCTGGCGATCCTCGTGGCGCACGAGATGGGCCACTACCTCACCGCCCGCCGCCACGGGATTCCCGCGACGCTCCCCTACTTCCTTCCGGTCCCGCTCACGATCTTCGGAACGCTCGGTGCGGTGATCAAGATGGACGGCCGGAAGGCCACGCGCCGGCAGCTCTTCGATGTCGGCCTTGCCGGACCTCTCGCGGGTGTCGTTGTCGCGGTTCCGGTCACCTTGCTGGGGATCCGCCTGTCGAGCGTGGTGAGCGAAGCGGGACTGGAGGGCACCCTCGCGCTCGGCGATTCGATCCTCTTCTCGGCCCTCCAACGCCTCGCCCTCGGGCCGCTCCCGGACGCTCACACCCTCCTTCTCCATCCGATCGCCTTCGCCGGATGGGCGGGGCTCTACGTGACCGCCCTCAACCTCATACCGGTCGGCCAGCTCGACGGCGGGCACGTGCTCTACGGTCTCTTCGGGAGAAAGGCGGCGGGAATCTCGCTCGTCGCTCTCGTGGGTTTCACGCTGATCGCGATCTCCACGTATCGCTACTGGCTCTTTCTCATCTTCCTCATTCTCTTCTTCGGCTACCGGCACCCGCCCATGCTCGAGGAAGAGGCGAGCCTCGACACGGCGAGGAAGTGGCTCGGCGTCGGGACGCTCGCGCTCTTTCTCCTCGCCTTCACGCCGATTCCGATCCGCTGATCGGTTTTCGGAGAGGACGCTCCGCCCGCCGCCGGCTCACCATCCGATCTTGCCGCACGATCCCGCGGCGGCGTAGGGCGACCCGGAGGAGAGGCGGTACGTGTTGGAGTCGGCGAAGAGAGGATCCGCGCTCCGCCGCTCCGGCTCCTCCGGCACGACGGCCCCCTCCCCTCCCCCGACGTCCGTTCCTTTGTTCATGAAGTATCCGTTGCAGCCGAGGACGGGCGCGCACTTCGCGTTCATGAGGTAGACGGCCGCCTCTCCGCGGTTCTCGACGAAGAGGTTGTTCTCGATGGTCGGGGAGGCGGCGAAGAGCCCGATCGCGCTCCCCGGTTTCTCCGCGTTGTTGCCGACGAACGTGTTGTTGCGAATCGTGGGCTGCGCGTGCTGCGTGTAGAGCCCGCCGCCTGTGTGGGTGGCGATGTTCCCCTTGAACAGGTTCCCCTCGATGACCGCCATCGAACGGGGAGCGAGGTAGATCCCCCCTCCGAAGGGCGCCTGGCATCCCTCGATGATGTTGTTCCGCACCGTGTGGTGGCCCATGCCGCCGATGCGGATTCCGCCGCCGTGCTGCGCGTCGAAGCCGTTCCGGATCGTGAATCCCTCGATCACGGTGGCGGCGTCCGTGCGGAGGAGCCAGACGACCAGGCGAGCCTTCCCGCCGTCCAGAACGGTCTTCTCGGGGCCCGCGACGCTCCGGATCACCAGCCCCTTTCCGGCGACGTAGATCAGGGCGTTCTCGTAGACGCCGGGGTGGACGAGGATCGTGTCTCCCGATGAGGCCTCTACGATCGCGTTCTCCAGCGCGAGAGAGCTCGCTTCGCCGCCGGCTCCGACCGGGATCGTCCGGGCGAGCCCCGGAGCGGCGAGGAGGAGAAGGAAGGCAACAAGGGGAATCGGCATCGACTTCATCGCGGAATCTCCTTTCGGCCGGGGCGGCGCCCCCCGCTCCCTCTCGGAGAGCGGGCCCATGATCCGGGCCGCCCCTGCGGACGGCACTCGACCGGCGTGTTCTTCCTCAGTATCGGTCTCCGTCCGGCCCACGATCAAGGGGGGCGTTCTCGCGTTTCGCCTCATTCGGGCGGTGCATCGCGCGAAGCCCCGTCCGATCCCGCGGGGGGAGGGTGCATCCGGAGGCGCGGGCCACACAACAGATTGAAAAACAACGAATTACATGGAGTTCATTGTTTGACCTCCCGGCATCTCTGGCACTCCCGTTGCGGCTTTTCCGGAGCGCGACGGAGGGCGCGATGTCGAGACCTGGCTCAGGACTCCTTCTCTTGCCGCTCGTTGCGGCTCTCATCCTCCCCGCGGCCGCGTCGGGGAGAGACGCCTCTCTCTACCTGATAACCCCGAGCGCCCGTTCGGTTTCCGAGGAAGACGCCTTCCGGGAGGTGCGCGAGGCGGGGGGACGGCTCCGCCACACGTTCGCCGACGGCGGCTGCATCGCGAGCCTCGATTCCTCGGGGGCGGAGGAGGTGCGCGCCCGGCTCCCGGAGGGATGGGAGCTCTTCTCCGGCCCGCGCCCCTCTCCCCGCACGGCTTCCCAGCGGGTTTGGAACCGCCTGATCCGGCCGGCAGGCGAACGGGCGAAGGGCGCGCCTACGGGGAGGCCGCTTGTCGGCGACGCCCTCTCGCCCCCGCTCCCCGAGTCGAAGGGAGAACCCCCCCGGACCTACGGTCCCGCCGGGGCCGGCTTCTGGGACGGGAGCGAGTACCTCGTCGGGAGGGTCGGGGTCGCGGTGATCCTCGTCGAGTCGGACGGAAGCGCGGAGCCGTCGACGGAGGACTGGGCGGAAGGGGAAGAGGCGCACGTTCTCGCGTCGGTCGGGGAGGCGATGGACTTCTGGGCGAGGCAGGCCCCCGGGGGGCTCCTCTCCTTCGACTACGAGTTCCACGCACGCGTGCCGGTTTCCTCGGAGCCGATCCGCAAGCGGCAGTGGGAGGAGGGGGCGTGGATCGGAGAGGCGCTCGAGCACCTCGGGTTCGACGGAGGGAACCGATTTCAGGGGGCACAGAGCCTGGCGAACGACCTCAAGGAGCGCCGGGGCCTCGACTGGGCGTTTGCGATCTTCATCGTCGATTCGTCCGAGGACGAGGACGGAATGTTCGCGGATGGAACTTTCGCCTATGCGTATCTTGGGGGTCCCTACATGGTCCTCACGCTCGACAACGACGGCTGGGGGCCCGAGAACTTCGCGTCCGTCTGCGCGCACGAGACGGGACACATCTTCTACGCGCTCGACCAGTACTACGCCGCCCACGTCCCCTGCAACCGGGCATCCGGTTATCTCGGATGGGAGACCCGGAACAGCCAGTACGGATCGTGCCCGGAAAACGAACCGCTCTGCATCATGCGGAGCGTCCCGATCGGGTCCGCGACCCTGAGCGAGACGGCGCGCGGTCAGGTCGGGTGGAGCGACGGGGACAAAGACGGGCTGCCGGATGTCGTGGACAGTCCGCCCGCCGTCGAGATTGTCGCCCTCGCCGGAGAGGGAACGATCCGGGTCGAGGGGAAGGCGTCGGCCGTCCCCCACCCGAACCGGAACCCGCTCGGGTACGGGCACGCGATCGCCGTCGACACGATCGCGGCGGTCGAGTTCCGGCTCGACGAGGGTCCGTGGCTCGAGGCGGTCCTCTTCGAGGGAGCCGATCGCCGGAGCCCCCGCTTTGTTCTCGAGGTGTCCCCCCCCGACTCCGCGGAGCACCGTCTGCTCGTGCGGGCGGTGTCGTCCCTGGGAAGCGTCTCGACCCCCGCCTGCTCGCTCTCCATTCTCGGCAAGGGGAAGAGCCTGCCCGCCCCTCCGGCGGTCCGGGGGACCGAGCCGGTTCGCCTCATCGGGAACCGGCCGAACCCCTTCAACCCGGAGACGGAGATCACGATCGAGTCGGACACGCGGAGGTCCGTGCGGGCCGACGTGTTCGACACGCGCGGGGTGCTCGTGCGGAGGATCTTCTCAGGCGGTGTGGCGGAGGGGAGGACCGTGCTTCGTTGGGATGGCCGCGATCAGACCGGGCGGGCGGCGCCGAGCGGGCGCTACCTCTGCCGCGTCGTCTGTCCTTCGGGTGCGTCCGTCCTCCCCATGCTCCTTCTTCGCTAGCCGTTTCGGGGCCGCACCGTCCGCGCCGTCGCCGCCTTAGGCCGCCCCGGCCCGGGGCGATCCCGATTGACACCCCGCAGCGACGGGTGATAGGCTCGCGTACCGGTAAACTTCGCAAACCGGATCGATCGGGGGCTTAATCATGCGTATTCTCGCGCTCTTCCTCGGAGTCTGCTTCGCCCTTCTCTCGCTCTCGTGCGGGGGGGACGAGAGGTTCGTCGACGCCACGCTCGCCGATGCGATGAGCGGGGCGGTGCCCAGCAAGACCGACGCCTACCGTCTCGCCTCCCCGGAGATCGTGGTGGTGAAGGGGGACTTCGCGCTCCTCCGCGACGGGCGGGTCTATCAGATTCTGACGGCGGACGGGTTCGACGAGATCTACCCGCGCATCGAGGGGAGCGGCTTCAAGCTGCTCGTCCGCAAGTGGCAGAATCCCTATCCCCACCTCCGTCTCGAGGGCTACGAACTCGGGGAGGAGAGGGTGGAGACCGAGTGGGTCCTCGGCGAGTCCGATCTCCCGACCCTCGTGGAGCACCGGCTCTACGACGTCTCGTTCTACGAGAAAACCGATCCCGCGAGCTGGCCAAAGAAGCTTCCGGACACGCTCGCGGACAAGAAGATCTGGCTGACGGCCAGGCTGGAGGCGTTCCAGACCGACGAGGAGATGGAGGAGCCGGAGGAAGAGGAGGAGCCCGCCGTTCCCGGGGCGGACGACGAGGACGGGGAGGGCGAGGAACCTCCGGCCGCGGAGGCCGAGCCGGACACGGGGATGGTGAGCCGGGCGAGGGAGGTCGTGAGGAAGGGCCCCTTCGACCGGTTCGCGATTCACGTCGCCGGCAGGAAGTTTAACGTTCATCGGATCCGCGAGGACGGCATCGTCCTTCTCCTCAAGGGAATCGCCGCGGAGAAAGAGACGCTGCCCATCGGGGGCTTCATCACCGAGGTCTACCCGGCGCGGCGGGCGGCGGAGGAGGGGATTGCCGGGACGTTCAAGCTGGAGATCTTCGACTTCGGAGGGAAATACGTGCTCGAGCGGAGATGATCCCCGCTCCGTGCTCCGTAAACGACGACGCGCCCGCTCCGGCGGGCGCTTCTTTCTCACCTCGGCCGGCCTAGGGCTTGTAGTAAACGCGGACGCCGAAGTGGTCGGCGAAGTCCCCGTCGTCCCCGTCGCCCGGGGCGTGCGCGTACTCGAACATCCCGCCGACGTGGGGGTAGATCTCGTTCCCCACCCCGAACCCGAAGGTCGGGTCGCTCCGATCCCACTCCTCGTCCCAGACGTATCCGCCGCGGATCGCGATCGTTCCGGCGAGCGTGATCTCGGCGCCGATCCCTCCTCCGAAGCGGTCTTTCGCGTTCCCCTCCTTGCGCGGCAGGTAGTAGAGATCGCCGGAGCAGACGAGGAGGGTGCCGCGGTTGCTCTCCCATTTCGACGAGAGCCCGGTCCGGACGTGGAGGGGGAGGTTCGCTTCGGTGGCGCCGATGTCGAAGGGAAGGCCGATGTTCCCCGCGGCGAGCCCCCAGCGCATCTCGAGGGGGATCCTTCCCCGGAGGCGATGATCCCAGACCCGGAGGAGCCCCGCGGTCAGCCCGGCGGTCGGGTCCCCGTCGAGAACCTCGGCTTCCGCGCGGTGCTGATAGCCGAAGAGGGCGACTCCGGCCGCCGTCCTGCCGCCGATCCTGCGGCCGTAGGCGAGGAAGAGGGCCGGCTCGAAAATGTCGGTCGCGCGGATCCCGTCGCCGAAGCCGTACGCCTCGTCCCGAGTCTGCCGGAGGACGAGCGCGGCCCCGAATCCCCCTCCCCCCGCGCGAGCGGCGCTCGCGGCGAAGACTCGGTCCCGGATGTCGTCGCGGTATCCGCTCACCTCGTCGTGCGGGGCGGCGTAGAAGAGCATGCCCTCCTGGAATGCGAGGCCCGCGGGGTTCGTCCAGATGTTCGACGGGTGCCCGGGGAGTGAGACGGTCGCGTTCCCCCATCGCGGATCCGGAGGCGGTGCGCGGGAAGTAGGGATGCGGTCCCGCCTCGAAGGCCGGAGTCCCTCGGGAGGAGAGAAGGAGCAAGGCGGCCGCGAGCGAAAGGGGTTCTCGCATGACACGGCTACCATAGCGACCGACCCGGCCGTTGTCAACGGGCTCCCCGGCCCGCCGGCCTGCGGGGAGCCGGACCGATTTCCTGGGAACCGCCGCGCGTCCCCTTTCGTGGATGAACGGTGCGCGTCCCCGTTCTTCAGTTCTCCCCCGGATCCGTCACTAAGGAGGGGCGGCCGGGTCCTGTCGGCCATCCGCCCCTTGCGATGCTCGCCTTTGCTGCGCTTCTCACGGGCGCCCGTGGCCGCCACCCGGCCGCGGGCTTTCTGGAGGAGCGAAGGAGCACCGGTGGGAGGGAGGGTGTAGGGACGGGAGACAGAGGCCCCTTGGCGAGCGTGTGTTCTTCGGGAAGGAGGGTGTTTACTCGGCGGCGAGGCCGATCGATCTCCAGCGGGCTTTTCGGAAGAGGAGGAAGTGGGGGTAGGAAGAGGGGAGCTTGAGCCGCAGGCTCCGGGCATGGCGCGTGACCAGTCCGGCCACTCCCAGAAGGCGGAAGCGCAGGGCCTTGATGCGCAAGCGCTCCCAGGAGCGCGGCAGGGTGAGGAGCTTGAGAGCTTGGACGAGGTTGTGGGCGAGGATGCCGATCTGGAAGTAGGCGGCATTGGCCGCGAGCTCCCCGCACGGCAGATGACGGACCGCGAAGCCTTCCTTCAGTTCTTTGAGCAAGTTCTCCGACCCCATCCGGCCCCGGTGCCAGCGAAGGATCGCGGGGCCGGCGTGCGATTCGATGTTCGTGATCACGGCGTGGTGGAACCAGAGACCATCGAAAAGATCGGGCTGGCGGACCTTCCGCCGCAGAACAATCAGCCGATCGGCGTGGCGGCTGCGGTTCAGGGTGTGGATCGCCGCGGCCCACGCGCACTCCTCGCCGAAGCGGGAAGGAAGAGCCTTCCAGGCTCCTTCGGGAATCCGCTCGATCAAGTCCTGCACCGCACCGTCTTGATCCGCCGTGATCGCGAACTCCACGCCCTCTTCGTGACAACGGTCGAGGACCCGGGCTTCGTACCAGGCGCTGTCGGAGCGCAACCGGATCGTCTTCGCCCTTCCCCGCATCAGACGAAGGCACCGGCCGAGGAAGGCGTGCGCATGGGAAGGAGGCGAAGCGTTCCCTTCCCGGAAGACCCCGGTGAGAACCACTCCGAGCTGCGCGATGTGGGCCAACAAAGGATCATAGCCGCGGAACCCTTTGTAAGTCCTCCGAGCCTGCCGCTTCCGGCTCTCGATCAGCGTCGCATCCACGTCGATCGTCAGCGTACGGAGGGGACGACGACGCAGGATCGACCCGACCAAGGCGTGGTTCCCCCGAGTCAGTCCCCGCAGCATCGACCCGCCGGCCGAGCGCAAGAGACGTCCCAGCGTCTCCGCCGAAGGCACGCGCCGGCCCAAGAGACGGCTCAGACCCTCGTCCCCCCGCAGCCGGTCGATGTCGTCGAGCGCCGTGCCCCCGGCCGCCTGGAGCAAAGCCAGAGAAAGCACCTTCTCCCCCGCCGCGTAGCCGGAGCACCGCCGACGCCTCGGCAAGAGCCCCTCCAGACGGACCATCACCCCGAGGCTATGGGCCAACGTCGCCAGAAGCGGCAACCCCCAAAAGAAGTCAGCGGAGAATCGGTCCGATCAACCTTGAACCGGAAGAGGGATCCCTGTACCATCGCAGCACCTCGTGGGTGAAAAGTGGTCTCGCTGTCCACACGGCCATCCTACTCGCTAGAATGGCCCCCCACGAGGTCTTCTTATGCCCTGAACCCCACCCTAAAGACGGATCAAGGTT
>JBDRFQ010000230.1:0-4012 GCA_043818685.1 Candidatus Eiseniibacteriota bacterium | reverse complement strand
CGAGCCGCCGCGTCCCCCGCGCCCCCGGCGCAGAGCCCCACCAGGAGGCCCCCCCTCCTCGCCCTCGCAAGGAGATCAAGGGTACCGAGTTCTACGTGAAGCTCGGCGTGCTCGCCTCCGTACCGATCCTCTTCGTCGCCGCCGTCGTGATCTACTTCGTGAAGTTCCACGGAAGAGGAGGTAACGGAGATGGAGGTCCCGTCCAGTGCCCCGTGAAGCCCCCTGAGCCCTTCAACCCCCTGCCTCCCATCGACGCCCTCTACAATGACGCCTTCGAGAAACGAGCGGAGGGGATCCGTTCGAACGACCCCGACAAGAAGAAGGAGTGCTTCGAGAAGGCCCTCAAGATGTTGGAGGATGCCCTGCAGGAGTACCGGAAGGTGCGGGCGAAAAACCCCGGAAGCGGGTACGACTACATCGACGACAAGGTCAAGCAGGGCGAGTCCGTCGTCGCCCAGATGAAGAACGAGCTGGTCGAGGAGGAACAGACCCCCCCGAAGCCCGTTCACCCTCCCGAGTACGACCAGGCGATGGAGATGAAGAAGCAGGCCGTCGCCAAGTGGAACGAGGCCCTCGACGAGAAGGACCCGGAGATCAAGCTGGACCTCCTCGGAGAGGCTATCAACATCGTCAACACGGCTATCCGCCGCATGGAGCGTGCCGTGGACAGCTCCGAGGGAGGCATCAAGGCCCAGGCCGAGAATGAGATGGGGGGCATGGAGGGGCTTCGGAATACCATTCAGGACGAGATCGATCGAACCCTGGCGGAGACCTCCCGGGAAGACTCCGAATGAACCGGCGCCTCCTGCTGACCCTCTTCCTCTGTCTCCTCCTTTCGTCCTGCCGCTCCGGCGCGCCCGACAAGGAGCCCGGGGCGGCGGGCCCGAACGGTCCCGACGCCGGGACCGCGCCCCTCGCCCCCGTGCTCTTCCGCCCCGAAGTCCCCGGTCCTCCCGGACGGTCCGTCCGCGATCCTGCGCCCGTCCCACGGGACACGTCCCCGCCCCGAGGGACCCAACCCACCGACCCGCCGAGGGTCGAGGGCGCCGATCCGCCCCCGCAGCCCCCATCCCCCACGCTCCGGGCCATGATCGACGAGCTCGTCCAGCGCCTGGTCGACCGCCCGGACGATCCCGAGCTCCACCGCCAGCTCGCAGTGCTTCAGATCCTGGCCGGCGACTTCGAGAAGGCCGATCAGCACATGTCCAGGTTGAACCTGGAGGAGGACGACTTCCTGCGCCTCCTTGCCGCCGGGCTGTCGAATCACCTGGGCGAGACCGAGAAGGGCGTGAAGCTCCTCGAAGACGTCCGCAGGAAATGGCGCACCGCGAACCGGCTCCTGCTGAAGAACCTCTCCTTTTGCAGCATCATCTTCGCCTACGGCAACTACCGGCCCATTGCGGAGCCCGCCTACTCCCCCGGACAGTCCGCCGTTCTCTACGGCGAGGTCGAGAACTACACCTGTATCCCCGACAAGGAAGGCACCTACCGGGTCCATCTCACCGTCGACTTCGAGATCCGCGACGCCGAAGGACGATCCATGCAGTGGATCGAACGAAGCCGGCACGTCCGGGACCTCTTCCGCCAGGGGAAGGCCTACGTGAACGACGTGTTTCTCCCGATCAGCCTCGAGCTTCCGGCGAACATCCCCCGGGGAGACTACACGCTCCTCATCACCGTTCATGACGAACTCGGCAAGAAAACCGTGGAGGGCAGCATTGGCTTCAAGATCCGCTAGATTCCCCGCCGTCGTCTGCCTGCTCGTCCTTGCTGTGGGCTGCCGGGCCCCGCAGCGAACTCGGCGCGAGGCGAAGCCGCCGCCGGACCTCGAGGAGATCGTCGGCAAGACCGATCGCATGCTCGATCGGGCGCGCAACGACTACGAGGACGAGCGGTACGCCCCGGCGCGCGACCGCCTCCTCGAGATCCTGGAGAGCCGACCCTACCACGCGGAAGCCCTCCTGCTCCTCGCCCGATGCCAGGAGCGGCTCGGCGCGGTCCGCTCCGCCGACATCTACTACGAACGCCTCCTGTCCGTCGCGCCCCGCCACCGGGACGGCCGCGTCGAACGAGCCGGCCTGCAGCGAGACCTCGGCCGGCCCGAGGAGGCGCTCGCCACGATCGAACCGGCGCTGCAGGCCGATCCCGACGACCTCGAAGCGAGGATCATCCAGGCGCGAGCCCATGCCGACCTTGGAAAGGACACCGAGGCCCTTGCCGCGTTCATGCGGGCGCTCCAGTCCGGCCCCCACGACGAACGCCCCTACGAGGCGCTCATCGCCTTCTACCTCTCCCGCGGACAGACCGACGCCGCCGAGGAGATGAGGCGCCGCGCCGCCCGCATGGGCATCGGGCAGGCCCCGCTGACCGTCGCCGAGGGAGAGGTTGCCGAGGAGAAGGGAGAACCCGAGCGGGCGGAGGAGTCGTACCGCGAGGCCGTCCGCCAGGACCCGGAACGCCCCGAGCCCTACGAGCACCTCGGGGACACGGCCATGAGCCAGGGCAAGCTCGAAGCCGCCATCGAGGCCTACCAAAAGGCCCTGGACCGGGAACCGGAGAACCAGATGCTCCGCCGGAAACTCGCCGATGCCTTCCGGGCCCAGGGCGCCCGTGAGCGCGCCGTGGATCTCTACCGGGACCAGGCCCGGCGCGACCCCGCGGACGACCAGAACTGGCTGCAGCTCTCCCGTGCGCTCTACGACGCGGCACAATTCGACGAGGCCTCGAGGCGGCTCGCAAGGCGGCTCGCATGAACCCGCAGGACCCACGGATCCACATTCAGGGCGGGCGTTGCCTCGAGAAGCTCGACCAGCCGGAGCTCGCCTTCCAGGCCTACTCGCGCGCAGCCCAGCTCGACCCGCAGGACTCGACGGCCCGAGAGGGGTTGGACCGAACCCGCCCGGCCACCGTTCCCCCCTCCGACGAAGACGGGGCGGAAGAGAACGAAGGAGACACCGAACAATGAAGTTCTTCCTCGACACGGCGAACCTGGAGGAGATCCGCGACGCAGCCTCTCTCGGGATCCTCGACGGCGTCACGACGAATCCCTCCCTCGTCTCGAAGGAGGGCGCCGCCTTCGAGGATCTCGTCGCCGAGATCTGCGAGGTCGTGAAAGGCCCCGTCTCCGCGGAGGTCATCGGCACGCGGACCGAGGAAATGATCCGCGAGGCGCACAGGCTCTCGCAGATCGCCGAGAACGTCGTCGTGAAGATCCCCCTCACGAAGGACGGCATCCGGGCTACCCGCGCCGTCTCGAGCGAAGGCGTGCCCGTCAACCTGACCCTCTGCTTCTCCCCCGCCCAGGCGATCCTGGCCGCGCGGGCGGGCGCCGCCTACGTGTCGCCGTTCGTCGGCCGCCTGGACGACTGCTCCACGTCGGGCATGGACCTCATCTGCGATATCCGACAGATCTACGACAACTACGACTTCCCGACCGAGATCATCGTCGCGTCCGTCCGCCACCCGATGCACGTCGTGGAGGCCGCACGGATGGGCGCCGACGTCGTGACCGTCCCCTACGCCGTCCTCATGAAGCTCTTCGACCACCCGCTTACGGACAAGGGCCTGAAGCAGTTCCTCGACGACTGGAAGAAGGCCGGACTCTGATGCCGATTCGAAACTGCCTGAACCACAAGAGCGTCCCGGCCACAGTCCAGTGCTTCCAGTGCCACAAACCGGTCTGCGATGAGTGCCGGTGTACGACTGCGCTCGGGGACTTCTGCAGCGACGCGTGCGCCGGGAAGTACGCCGAGTTCAAGGCCTCCTACAGGGAGGCGAGGCTGCACCAGCCGTCCCTCGTCCTGCGGCTCGTGAAGCTCGCCGTCGCCCTCGCGGTGCTCCTGGGCGTCGTCCACGCCGCGCACCGGTTCCTGGGGATCGATGCGCTGGCCTCCTTCGACATCCTGGGGAAGATCCTGGGGGGGTAGTAGGGTCCGTGAGCGCACACATGCGGGCAAGCGAGCCACGCTCCCCTTCGAGACGTCCTTTCCCAGCCGGTCGAATTGCGGATTGC
>JBDRFQ010000229.1:0-13263 GCA_043818685.1 Candidatus Eiseniibacteriota bacterium | reverse complement strand
GGGGGAAGGGGCGCTTCGACGACGAGGAGGCCGCGATCCGCGAGGCGTACCGCCTCGATCCCGGGTCGGAGGCGGTGCGCCTCGAGCTCGGAACGACGCTCGCCTACGCGGGAAAGCTCCAGGAGGCGGAGTCGATCCTGGAGGGCTTCCTCGGGGAGGTCCCCGCCGATCCCGAGGCGCTCGCCGTTCTCGCTCTCGTCGAGGAGCGCCTCGGCCGGTGCGACGAGGCGGCTCGGGTCAGGGATCTCGTCCTCGAGGGCGATCCGCGCATCTCGGCCAAGCTCCTCTACCTCGGGATCCAGCACCGGAGCATCCCCGAGAAGCATCTCGCGAAGCGTTTTCTTGAACTGGCGATCTTTCTTGATTCAATGAATGTGGAGGCGTATGTGCAGCTCGGGCTCGTCTATCGGATGGAGCGGGACCCGACCGGGGCCATTCCGTTCTACACGATCGCGTGCCGCCTCGACGAGGAGAACCAGCTCGCCTGGAGAAACCTCGGCATGTGCTACAGGGATCTGGGGGACATTGAGAAGGCGGAGCTTCACGTCCGAAGATCCCTCGAGGCCGATCCCGACTACCTCCACGGCTGGATCGACCTCGCGAACGTTCTCCAGCAGCAGGGGAAGTACGCCGAGGCGATGGGGGCGTGGAACCGGGTGAACGAGATGGCCCCGTACGGCTGGGAGGGGTACGAAGCGCGGAGGGCGATTTCGTATCTCGAGCGCGGGGAGCCGGTGCCTGAGCCGGAGGAGCAGAGCTGGAGGGCGGGGGAGACCGAAGAGGTCCGCCAGAGGAAGGAGAGGGGGGAAGCGCCGCCCAAGGCTACCGGCGGGAGTAGATGATCACCTCGCCGCACTCCGGGGCCCGGTTCGTCTCTCCGGCCGCGTCCGGCACGCCGAGTGCGAACTCGGGGCGCCCGTCGCCGTTCCAGTCGAGGATCGCGGCGCTCGCGGCCATCCGGTCTTTCTCGTCCAGCCCGACGAGAGAGAAGAGGGCGGCGGAGTCGACCGGCATGCCGAGGGTGTAGTCCTCGCGCCGGCGCTCGCCGAGCACGAAGAGCTCTCCCGCGTTCGCGCGCTCCAGGTCGCCCCCGTCGGAGGCGCGTGCGAAGAGCAGAGCCGCGTCCCCCTTCTCCCCCCACCGGCCTCCCGCGACCGGCCACCCGAGCTGGTCGTTCTCCTCCCGCGCCTCGAGCCGCGCGTCCGCATCGGACCGCAGGTCGATGAGGCGCCCCCACGCGTCGCTGGGACGCCCGAAGAGGATGTACACGACCCCGGCGTTGTGCGGGGAGCGTGTCCCCCCGCCGGCCGAGGCGAGGTGCGCGCCGATCAGGATGTCCTTCCGGCCGTCGCCGTCGAGGTCGGCGGCGGCGACCCATCGGCCCGACACGTCCCCCTCCTCGGCGCCGAAGACGACCGTGGCGCCGCCGGCCGCCAGGTCGAGCTCCGCGGGAAACGAGCCGCGCGGCCTTCCGAGGATCAGGAACGACTCCCCGGCGTTGATGCGCGTGTTCTCGGGGCCGTCCCCGTAGTAGGCGCCGACGAGGAGATCGTCGAACCCGTCGCCGTCCACGTCCCCCGTCGCGATCGCGCGCCCGAACGTGTCGGAGGGCTCCCGGCCGAAAACGGTCGGCAGCCTGGAGCGCGCGAGGTCGACCACGCGAGGGAGGCGCGACCTCTCGCCCCCGAAGAGGAGGGAAACCTCGCCCGCGTGGTAGCGATCCCCCCCGGGACCGTCCCCGTAGAAGGCGCCGACCGCGAGGTCGTCGCGCCCGTCCCCGTCGAGATCGCCGAAGGCCATCCGGGCGGCGAACCGGTCGTGCGTCTCCGCCCCGTAGAGCGTGATGTCCGCCTCGTTTGCGGCGAGGTCGATCCGTGCGGGGAACTCGTCCCGCGGCCGGCCGAAGAAGACCCGGGCCTCTCCGCAGCCGGACCGGTGCCCGTCAGGCCCCGTTCCGTACATGGTGCCGACCGCGAGGTCCGCGCGGCCGTCCCCGTCCAGGTCGCCGGCGGCGAGGCTCATGCCGATCTGATGTTTGGCGTAGGCGCCGAGGATCACGACGTCCGCCTCGTCGGGGCCGACGGCCCCTCCCGCGAGGCCTCGGCCGGGCCGCCCGAAGAAGACGCAGACGCTCCCCGCCAGCCGCGCCTTGGCCGCGCCTTCGGCCGCCTGGGCCCCGACCGCCAGGTCGTCGATCCCGTCCCCGTCGAAGTCCCCCGCGGCGACCGAGCTGCCGAACCGCTCGCCACTCCCGCCCCCCCACAGGACGAGGATCTTCTCCGCCTGGAGGTCGAGGGACTCGGCGCTCGGGGAGATCGCGGAGAGGGAGAGGGCCAGAAGGGCGAGCCCCACACGAGAGCACTGGTCGAGTTGTTTCATGGAGGAAGCTCCGCGCGATCGCATGGGCGGATCCTAGCATCCCCGGGGGAGCGGGTCAACGAACCCACTCGATTGACCGCCTGGCACCCCGCTTGCTATTTTCATGACATGGTAGCGAATTCCCCCTCCATTCAGGCGTTCGCATGGGCGCCCCCCGGGACAGATCGTGGTGGCATGACTCGAACTCATTGCAAGAAAACACGTTATTCGAGCATCCTCTCGGCCCTCTTTTTTCTTGCCGCCCTCCACTCTTTCGGCGGCGCCGCGGCGGTGACCACTTCCGGGGACAGCGGGCTCCGCTGGACGGCGGGAGCGGGGCGCCACACGATCGAAGAGATCGAGAGCGGGGGAGGGGTCTACCGGAGCGTCCGCGTCTTCGGGGCCGGACGAACCGAGGAAGCCGGACGCCCGGACCTGCCGGTCTACGGCTACTGGATCGCGGTTCCGGAAGGGCACACGGCCCGGGCGCGCGTCGTGGACGCCGGGTTCACGGATTTCGCGGGGCCGCCGGTCGAGCCGACCCCTCGCGACACGCTGATCGGGGGCGACGCCCTCCTCCTCTTCACCATCGACCGCCCGTTCTACGCGAGCGCCGCCTGGTATCCCGAGCCGCTCGTCGCGGTCGGAGAACCGGCGCGCCTCCGGAACCAGAGGCTCGTGCCGGTTCGCGTCTTCCCGTTCCGGTTCCAGCCCTCGACGGGGCTTCTCCGCGTGTACGACCGGATCGAGGTCGAGGTGGAGTTCGTCCCAGACCCCTCGAAGGGGGGGGCGGCTTGGATGGAACCGGCGGTCGACGAGGGACGCTGGGAGGATGTCTACCGCGGGGCGATCCTGAACTACGACCAGGGGCGCTCCTTTCGCCGCCGGCCCGCCCGTCCGCTCCGCCCGGCCGCGAAGCAGCTCCGCACCGCGGACGAGTACAAGATCGCGGTGAAGGAGAGCGGGCTCCACAGGATCGATTTCTCCGAGCTGAAGAAGGCGGGTCTCGCCGCGGGGACCCCGGTCGCCTCGCTCGCGCTCTACCGCCGGGGCTACTCCGACGAGCTCTTCCGGGCGGGGGAGGACCCGTTCACCGAGGTGTCGATCCCGTTCCACGCCCGGGACGCCGCGGGGGACGGCCTCTTCGGAGAGGGGGACGCCCTCTTCGTCTACCTCCCCGGCTTCCGGGAGGACCGGATGCGGAAGGACACCGACGATCGCTTCGCGTATCAAGCGATCTACTTCCTGTCGGTCGAGGGGACCAGGGAGCCGATCGAGACGCGCGAGACGCTTCGCGGATGGACCGGCCTCGAGCCGCTCGCCTCCTTCCCCGACTCGATCCGGTGGGAGGTGGACGAGTTCTACAACATCGGTTCCCCGTCCGACACCGCCGACCTCTACTTCCCGAAGTCTTACGAGACGTGGAGCCAGATGACCGAGATCGTCCTGCCGAGGCCGGACCCCTCGATCCCGTACGGGATCAAGGCGATGACCGTCTCCATCGACGCTCCGGGGCAGGAGCTGTACCCGTACGATCGCTACATCCTCATCAACCAGGCGGACGGCGACACCGCCTTTCGTGGTGTCGTGAGCGGGGTGAAGCCGTACCTCTTCCCGGCGGAGAGGACGCATCCCGCCGCTTCCCTCGCCGCGGGGGCCAATCGTTTCTTGTATCAAGGAACGCGCGGGGCGACGCCGGAGGGGAACGACGTGCAGACGGCGCGGGGATTCCTCGACTGGTACGAGATCCACGCGAACTTCCTCTATCGCGCAGAGGGCGACTACCTTCTCTTCTCGAGCGGGGAGGCGGGGGGGCGCTTCCGGATCGAGGCGGGAGGGTTCACCGGTTCCGATCTTCTCCTCTTCGACGTGTCGGATCCCTACCGGAGCGTGAGGATCCTCGCCGAGCCGGCGCCGGCCGAGGGAGGGGGGTACGCGATCGTCTTCCAAGACTCCGCCGGCGCCCCGAAGCGGTACGCGGCCTCCTCCGCCGACCGGGCGAAGCGGATCACCGCCTCCTCGATCACCGCCGACGCTCCGACCGATCGCGCGTCCGAGGAGGGGGACTTCCTGATCCTCGCCTTCGACGCCTTCGCCGACGAGATGGAGCCGCTCGCGGCGCACCGCCGGGCGAAGGGGGTCACGACCCGGATCGTCCCGGTGAACGACGTCTACGACGAGTTCAACGGGGGGGTGAAGGACACGACCGCGATCGCGCGTTGGATCCGCTTCGCGTTCCAGCGCTGGGCCTCCCCTCCTCTCGCCCTCCTCCTCGTCGGCGACGGATACGAAGACTACAAGGGGATCGCGCGGAACGCCCAAGCGGGCGACTTCGACTTCATCCCCGCCTGCCCCGTCTATCAGAGGGTGGTCGACCCGACCGTGACCGGGGACCACTGGGACGCAAGCGACATCGCCTACGTGCTGCTCGACGGCCCGGAGGATCCGCTTCCGGACCTTCTCATCGGCCGGTTCCCCGTCGGCACGGAAGGCGAAGCGTCGCTCCTCGTGGAGAAGACGATCGACTACGAGGCGTTCCGGCCGGAGGACGCGTGGCGCTCGCGCGCGGTCTTTCTCGCCGACGACGCTTGGGTCGTGAGGGGGGAGGGGTTCCAGAACGTCTTCCAGGTCCAGTTCGAGAGGAACTCGGCGGAGTTCTCCCGCGAGATCAAAGAGACCGCGGCGAAGGGGATCGACACGGTGAACATCTTCGTCTCCCGCTTCACCGACGTCATCCATCCGCTCTGCCCGTTCGAGGGGGACTCGGCGGCGTCGAACAAGGCGGACATCGACTGCACGATCGAGCTCTGCCGCCAGGTGGTGACCGGGGCGCTCTTCCGCGAGATCAACGGGGCCGGCGTCGGGCTCGTCAACTTCCAGGGGCACGGGAACCGGAACGTCCTCACGCACGAGGTGATCCTGAGAAACGGCCCGAGCTACCGGCCGTTCTACAACAACACCTCCCAGGACATCCGGCAGAAGAGCAACCACCAGGGGCGCCCCTACATCTTCATGGGGTACGGTTGCTCGATCTCCGAGTTCGATCGCCTCCTCTCCCTCGGGTACGAGTCCCTGCCTGAGGAGATGATGATCTCGGACCGCGGGGGGGCGGTCGCGACGTTCGGCTCGACCGGAACCGAGGAGCTCCTCAGAAATCTCGACCTGAACGATAGCATTCTCAAGTATTTCTTCCAGACGCCCGGCGTCGTCCCCGGCGCGGATCCGGAGGCGCTCCCTCCCTGGTACGCCGGCTATCCGCGGTGGACCCTCGGGGAGATGATCGCGCTCGGGCTCATGGACTTCGCGTCGGTCCCCTCGTCGGAGCGCCTCAAGGTGATCCGCCGGAACGTCCTCTTCGGGGATCCCCTGCTCGCGATCGACGCGAGGCCGCCCCACTTCGAGGCGACGGTGGACGGCGTCCCGGTCGAGGACGGAGGCGCCCTCCTCGGGCGGGCGGATGGGGGGCCGGTCGAGATCGTCGTGCGCGTCCACGACGAGGTCCGGATCGACCGCGCGGCGATCGCGGTTCTGGAGGCGGACGAGCCGGTGGACACGACCCTCTACTCCGTCGCTCCGGACGACTCGCTCCCCGACGACGGAAGGAGCTGGAAGATCGTCTACCGTCCCGAGATCCGTTTCGGCGAGTACACGATCGTCTTTCGGGCGGTGGACGGCGCGGGGCGGGAGGGGGACCTTCACGCTTCGAGTGTTCGTGAACGTGGCGATCACCTTCGACGGGGCGGCGATCCGCGAGGGGGACTATGTCTTCCGCGAGCCCCTGATCCGCGCCGAGATCACCACCCCCGTTCCGGTCGCCGAGGAGGAGATCCGCTTCGAGCTGGATGGGGGGTCGATGGTGCCGGACACGCTCCGACCGCTCGATTCGTTCCGCTGGCTCGCGACGTTCCGGCCCCGGCTCTCGTCCGGCGAGCACACTCTCCTCGTCGGGATTCGCGCGCTGGAAAAAACGATCCGCTTCCGGGTCGAGGAGCGCTTCCGCGTCGTCGATCTTCTCAACCACCCGAACCCGACCGAGGCGGGCACCGGCTTCTACTACCATCTCACCGACTCCGCGGACGAGGTGCGCGCCGAGGTCTACACGCTGACCGGGAAGAGGATCCGGGTGATCGAGGGGCTCTCCGGACGGGTGGGGTACAACGAGAACCCGGATGTCTGGGACGGGACCGATCAGGACGGGGACCGGGTCGGGAACGGGGTCTATCTCTACCGTCTCGTGGCGAACCGCTCGGGCCGGCGCGCGGAAGCGGTGGGCAAAGCGGTCGTGAGCCGATAGTCGATCCGTACCTGATACCTTTTTCAGAGTGTGCCGGGCGCCAAATTCCACGGCTGCCCGCTCCGGCCTACCGCTCCCTACGGGTTGGTACGCGCCCTCGATTTCCGGTAGCCTAGTCCGGGCCAGGATCACGGCCGAACCGGCCTCTGGTTCCGGGGGGTTCGCGTTGCGTCTGGAAGCGGTCGATTGGGCGATCGTGCTCGGGTTCCTTCTCCTCTCGCTCGGGCTCGGCCTCCTGCTCACCAGGAGAGCGGGGCGCGGGGTCGAGGAGTTCTTCCTCTCCGGGCGCTCCCTCCCCTGGTGGCTGACCGGGACCTCGATGGTCGCGACCTCCTTCTCCGCCGACACCCCCCTCGCCGTGTCCGAGCTGGTCCGCACCCGCGGGGTCGCAGGGAACTGGCTCTGGTGGTGCTACGGGTTCGGCGGGATGCTCTCGGTCTTCGTGTTCGCGCGCTTCTGGCGGCGCGCCCGCGTCCTCACCGACGCGGAGCTCACCGAGGTTCGCTACTCGGGGAGGGGTGCCGGAATCCTCCGCGGCTTTCGCGGCTTCTACTTCTCGACGGTCCGGAACTGCCTCGTGATGGGGTGGATCATCCTCGCGATGTCGACCCTGCTCGCGAGCATTCTCCCCGGGATGAGCCGGGTGAACACGGTCGCGGTCTCCTGCGGCGTGGCGCTCGTCTACTCGGTCCTCTCCGGGTTCTGGGGGGGTCGTCATCACCGACCTCTTCCAGTTCGTGCTCGCGATGACCGGCGCGGTCGCCGCCGCGTTCTTCGCGCTCAAGAAGGTCGGCGGTCTCGACGGCCTCTCCGCCTCCCTCGGGGCCGAGCGGCTTGAGAGCATTCTCCGGCCGGCTCCGGCCTCCGGAGAGGGGTGGCTCCCCGTTTCCGCGTTCCTCATCTACTTCCTCATGCTCTGGTGGTGCTCCGACAACGCGGACGGGGGCGGGATCATCGTCCAGAGGATGTCCGCCTCGCGGGACGAAAGGGAGGCGGTGCGCGCGACCCTCTGGTTCCAGTTCTCCCACTACGCGCTCCGGACATGGCCGTGGGTGATCGTCGCGCTCGCGTCGCTCGTCCTCTTCCCGAACGCGACCGACCACAAGGCGGCGTACCCGGACACCGCCTTTCTGGTCCTCCCGACCGTCTGGCGGGGGATCTTCTTCGCCTCGCTCCTCGCCGCCTTCATGTCCACCCTCTGCACGCACCTCAACTGGGGCGCCTCCTATCTCGTGAACGACATCTACCGGCGCTTCCTCGATGCCGGCGCGTCGGAGCGCCGCCTCGTGCTCCTCTCGCGGCTCGCGACGATCCTCCTGATGATCGGAGGGGCGCTCGTCGCCCTCCGCTACAAGACGATCACCGGCGCGTGGATCCTCACGATCTCGCTCGGCGCGGGCGCGGGGATCGTCTACGTGCTCCGCTGGTTCTGGTGGAGGGTGAACGCCTGGTCGGAGCTCTCCGCGATGATCGCTTCTCTCGCCGCGAACGCGGGGCTCAGGCTCTTCGCCCCCGAGATCGAGTTTCCGTACACGCTGCCATGGATCGTGGGGTTCTCCGCGCTCGTCTGGATCCCCGTGACGTTCCTGACCGACCCGACCGACGAGGAGAGGCTCGAGCGCTTTTGCGAGCGCGTGCGGCCGATCGGCGCGTGGGGCCGCTTTCGCACCGGGCAGTCCGGGGCGCTCCGGAGATGGCTCCTTCTTTGGGGGATCGGAGCCGCGTCTCTCTATCTCTTCCTGTTCGGGGGCGGGTGGCTTCTTCTCGGGAAGCCCGGGACGGGCGCGCTCGCCCTCGCCTTCGCCTTCGCCGGGGCCGTCCTCCTCTTCCGAATGCTGGAGAAGGAGGAGTGGTCGTGAGCCGCGCCGGGACCCTTCGCGTGATCGGGCTCCTCTCTGGTACTTCCATGGACGGGGTGGACGCGGCGCTCGTCGAGATCCGCGGCTCGGGGCTCTCGCTTCGCGCGCGGCTCGAGGCCTTCCGCACGGTTCCCTTCGGGCGCCGGGATCGAGAGAGGCTGCTCGCGGCGGCGGGGCTCGGGATGAAGGACGCGGAGGAGAGGGCGCGCCTCCACGTCCGGCTCGGGGAGATCTTCGCGCGCGCCGCGATCCAAATCGCGTCGGGCCGTGGCGGGATCGCATCGGTCGATCTGATCGGGAGCCACGGGCAGACGATCCTCCACCTTCCGGCGAGGCGGGAGGGGGCCACGGTGCAGATCGGCTGCGGGGCGGTGATCGCCGAGAGGACCGGGGTTCCGACGGTCCACGATTTCCGGGCGGCGGACGTCGCCGCTGGGGGGGAGGGGGCGCCCCTTCTCCCGATCGCGGACTACCTCCTCTTCCGCTCCTCGCGGGCGGACCGCGCGCTCCTCAACATCGGCGGGATCGCGAACGTGTCGATCCTCCCCGCGGGGGCGCCCTGGGAGAGGACCCTCGCCTACGACACCGGTCCGGGAAACTCGCTGATCGACCGGACGGCCGCGCTCCTCTCTGGCGGAAAGGCGGCGATGGATCGCGGTGGGAGGGGGGCCGCGGGGGGGAGCGTGCACAGGGGGATCCTTCGGTCCCTTCTCGGCCACCCGTTTCTCCGGAGGAGGCCTCCGCGCTCCACCGGCATCGAGGTCTTCGGAGACGACCTCGCCCGGGAGCTCCTCCAGAAGGGCCGCGCCGCCCGGATCGGGCCGGACGACCTGCTCGCGACGGTCAGCGCCTTCACTGCGGCGAGCGCCGGCGCCGAGATCCGGCGCCGCACCGCCCCCGGGGCCGAGGTCTATCTCTGCGGCGGGGGGGCGCGGAACCGGACCCTTCTCGGGATGCTCGAGGAGGAGATCGCCCCGCGTGCGATCCTCCCGATCGAGCGGCTCGGCGTCCCCGCGGACGCCCGCGAGGCGGTCGGCTTCGCCGTTCTGGCGTCCGAGTTCCTCCGCGGGAACCGCTATCCAATGAAGGCGGTGACCGGGGCCCGCGGGGCCCCGCCCCTCGGCGTCCTCGCTCCCGGGCCGCGCCCGTTTCGCCCCCGGTTCGAACGGAGAGGGCGAAGATGAAACGGGGCTCTTTCCTCCTGGGCGCCGGGCTTCTCCTTCCGGCGGTCCTCCTTGTTCTCGCGGCCGCCTGCTCTCCCCGTCCCCCGGCCGGCCCACGACCGCCGGAAGACGAGTGGACCACGAAGACCGGCGTGCGGAAGAAGCCGGAGAGCCGCCGGGATCGATCCGGGCGCCCGGAAGGCCGGAAGGGGGCGCGGCCGGACGGCGGGAGGCCGATCGGGCCGCTTCGCGTCGCGCTCCGGGTCGACGTCCCCTCCGTCGAGGTGGGCCTCGCGAGCGGCGCGCTCCTCCGCTGGGAGGGGGGGGAGGTCGCCGTCCCCGGGGGGAGCCTCGTCCGGTTCGCTCCGGCGCCGGGCGGAGCGATCGAAATGCGCGGCCCGTTCGATCGGGTTGCCGTCCCCTCGCCCGTGAACGTCCTCCCCGAACGGGCGGAATCCTTCACTCTTGAAGGAAAGCCGCACGCGGGAACGCTCGTCCTCGTCCGCTCGGAGGGGGGGCTCGCGGCGATCAACGCGATCGGCCTGGAGGACTACCTCCGCGGTGTGGTTCCGTGGGAGATCGGATGGCTTCCCGAGGAGCGGATCGAGGCCCTGAAGGCCCAGGCGGTCGCCGCGCGCACCTACGCGCTCACGAGGGCGGCCGTCGCGGCCGAGGGCGCCCCGTGGGATCTCGTCGCGACCGAGAGCGACCAGGTCTACCGCGGGCTCGAGAGGACCGACCCGGTGGTCGACCGGGCGATCGAGGAGACCGCCGGGATCGTGGCCGCGTACAAGGGGGGCCTTCTCCGTGCCTACTACTCCTCCACGTGCGGGGGGCGCACCGCGACGGTCGAGGAGGTGTGGTTCGACAGGGAGCCGGCGCCCTACCTTCGATCGATCGGCGACGGGCCGGGCGGAAGCGACTCGCCCTCGCGCGCGTTCTGCCGCGCTTCCCCGCACTTCCGATGGACGGAGCGGTGGAAGGGGGAGGACCTCGATGCGGTTCTCCGGAATCTGGCGGCGGAGCAGGGGGTGGACCGGGCGCGGCTCGGCCGCCTCTGCGATGTTCGCCTCGAGGAGACGGGGCGGTCCGGCCGCGTTCTCTCGACGCTCTTCGAGACGGAGGAGGCGGACGTGCGGATCGGCGGGGACCGGGTGCGCTGGGTGCTCAGGAGGCCGGGGGGCGCCGGCATCCTCAGAAGCGGGTCGTTTCGTTTGGAGGTGAAGCGTTCCGGGCGCCTCGTGACCGAGATCGCCGCCGAGGGGCGGGGGCACGGGCACGGGGTCGGCATGTGCCAGTGGGGCGCGATGGGCATGGCCGACGAGGGGTATCGATACGAGGAGATTCTGCGCCACTACTACCCCGGCGTGCGCCTCGAGCCCGCCGTGCGGCGCCACCTCGAGGATGTCCGGTGATGGGGGACCTCTACGACGAGACCGCCGCATCCCTGGTCATGGCCGCGCCGTCCGGGCGCCGTCTCTCGCGGCGTGAGAGGGAGATCCTCGCCGAGGGTGCGGTCGGCCACCTGATCCTCTTTCGAAGGAACCTGAGGGACCGGGAGGAGGTGAGGGACCTCCTCGCCGAGGCGCGCTCCCTCCTGCCGAACCCGCCGCTCGTCGCCGTCGACCAGGAGGGGGGGGTCGTCTCTGCGGCCGCGGAGGTCGCGGGCCGCCCGCCCTCGGCGATGCATCTCGGCGCGGCCGGGGACGCGCGGCTCGTTCGCGGCTGGGCGATGCGCCAGGCCTCGCTTCTCCGCGCGCTCGGGATCAACGTGAACCTCGCTCCCGTGCTCGACGTCCAGGCGCGGGGGGGGAGCGCGGTGATCGGCACGCGCTCGTTCGGCGGGAACCCGGGGCTCGTCGCGGCGCTCGGTTCGGCCGCGGTGCGCGGGTACCTTTGGGGGGGAGTCATCCCTGTCGGGAAGCACTTCCCCGGCCACGGGAGCGTGCGGGCGGATTCGCACCTCGTTCTCCCGGTCGACCGGCGCGGCGCGCGGGCGATCCGCGCGTCCTCCCTGGATCCGTTTCGGGCGGCCGTCCGGGCCGGTCTCCCGGCGGTCATGATCGCGCACGTCGCCTATCCCGCCCTCGGGACGGGGCGGAGGCCGGCCACGCTCTCAGCGGCCGTGATCAAGGGCCTCCTCAGGGAGTCGCTCGGCTTCCGCGGGGTGGTCATGAGCGACGCCGTCGAGATGGTCGGCTTCCCCGGCGAGTCGTTCCTCCCCGAGGCGCTCGCCGCCGGGATCGACCTCTTCTGCGTCTCGCGCTCTCTCGCCGCCGGGAAACGGGCGGCGCGGCTTCTGGCCGGTTCCCTTCGAAGCGGGCGGGTCGACGGCAAGACGGCCCGGGAGGCGACGCGCCGTGTGGGGGCGCTCGCGCGCAGGGAGCTCCCCCGCCCGCCGGGAGTCCCCGTCCCAAGCGGAGACCCCGCGCGGGGAATCGCACGGATCGGGCGCGGGCCCTTCCGCCCTCTCCCGCCCGCCGGCTGGCGCGCGTTTCTCCCCGATCGTCTCTCCGGGAGGATTCCGATCCGGCTCGATCTGTCGGGCGTCGCGGAACGCTTTGGAGACCGTTTCCTGCGTGAGGTCGTCCGGCTCTACTCCCCCGATCCCGGGGAAGCGGAGTGCCGGGCGATGGCGGGGCTCGCCGGAGGAGAGGCGGTCGTTCTCGGTCTCCTCGGGCGGGGAGAGCTTCCCGAGGGACAGAAGATGCTTCTCCGCGTTCTCTCGGGGAGGGAGGGGCGGCTCGTCGTGGCCGCCCTGGCGGATCCCGAGCCGGTCCTCCGGATCGGCGGCGGGACCGAACGCCTCCTGACCTTCGATTTCGGGCGGGAGACGCTCGCCGCGCTCTTCGAGGTCCTCATCGGGGAGAAGGAGCCGGGCGGTGTTCGTCCCTTCGCCAGTCGTTGACAGAACTCCGGTTCCTCTGGTAGATTCCGTGTGACTCGACAGTCGCGGGGTCGTGGTGCAGTTGGTTAGCACACTGGCCTGTCAAGCCAGAGGTCGCGGGTTCAAGACCCGTCGGCCCCGCCATCTTCCCTCTCTTTCTTCCGTTCTCTCTTCCTCTCTCTCCCCTCTGTTGATGGTTAAAGGATTTCGTGTTGTGCTCGGCGCGCCGGGATCTTCTAAGGGACCCGCTGCGAAAGCGCGGAGCGCTTTCTCGCTTGTACCGCTCGGCCACCCGCCCCCGCGGTGGGGGACCAGCAATCGAGGGGTCGGGTACCCGGCCTCGTCGGAGCGATCCCTCGGGAGACCCCGGCCCGCCTCGCCGGCGCGAATCGATGCACTGCAGCCCGATCCGTTCAGAAGTACCTTGCCACGGCGGGTGACGGCGGCAGGTGTCCGCGAGGCGCGCAGCCGATTGGCGCGCTCGGGCGCCTGGCGAGCGCCGAGCGGACAGCCGCCGGCTGGACCCGGCGTCCAATGATGTCAGGTCTTGTGTGAGCGGAGGCGTTACCGAGAGGGATGCCCCCTGCCCCCTCCAGTCTAGTGTCGTGTCCCATTAATAACAGTACAAAGTCTTTCGATCTTTCCGAGGATCGCGTCGGCCGTCGCAGTCCACAGGAAGGGCCGAGCCTCGGGGTTGTAGAG
>JBDRFQ010000228.1:0-10550 GCA_043818685.1 Candidatus Eiseniibacteriota bacterium | reverse complement strand
CCGTTCCGGCTCGTTCACCCCGGGGCCACGAGCTCCGCATCGAGGCGCTCCGGCGGAACTGCCTCGCGTCGTTCGAGGAGCTCCTCCGCTCCTCTCCGGGATCGGAGATCCTCGAGATCACCCGCTCGGTCACGACCGCCGGCCACCTCGCCGACCTGATCGCCGCCCACCTCCGCCTGCCGTTCGAGCAGAAGCGGAACCTGCTCGAGACGGAAGACGTGGAGCGGCGCCTCGAGGAGCTCGGGCGGATCCTCGACCGCGAGAACAAGATCGCGAAGCTAGAGACACGAATCAAAGAGAAGGTCCAGGTCTCCCTCGGCGAGAAGGAGAGGGAGTCCTTCCTCAGGCAGCAGATCGAGACGATCCGGAAGGAGCTCGGAGAGGAGGACGAGAGGGAGACGCAGATCCGCGAGATCGAGCGGCGCCTGGTCGAAACGGCCCTCCCCGGCGCCGTCCGCCAGGCGTGCCGCGACGAGATCGTTCGCCTCTCCCGCATCCCCCTCCAGAGCACCGAGTTCACCATCGGGCGCACACACCTCGACTGGGTTCTCGATCTCCCCTGGGATCGCCTCTCCGAGGACACGATCGATCTCGACCGAGCGAGGGCGATTCTCGACCGGAACCACTACGGGCTCGACAAGATCAAGGGGCGCGTTCTCGAGTTCCTCGCCGTGCGCAAGCTGAAGAGGGATTCCCCGCCGCCTCTTCTGTGCTTCGTCGGACCGCCCGGGGTGGGGAAGACCTCTCTCGGCCTTTCGATCGCGGAGGCGCTCGAGAGAAGGGTCGCGCACCTCTCGCTCGGCGGGATCACCGACGAGAGCGAGATCCGCGGGCACCGCCGAACCTACAGCGGGGCGCTGCCCGGGAGGATCCTCCAGGAGATCCGGCGAGTCGGCGTGCGGAACCCCCTCTTCATGATCGATGAGATCGACAAGATCGGTTCGGACTTTCGCGGGGATCCGTCCGCCCCGCTTCTCGATGTGCTCGACCCCGAAGAGAACCGGCGCTTCGCGGACTACTACGTGAACCTCCCCTTCGATCTCTCCGACGTCTTCTTCATCACGACAGCGAACAGCACGGACAGCATCCCCGCCGGGCTTCTCGACCGGCTCGAGATCATCGAGTTCCCAGGCTACACGACGGAGGAGAAGGTACGGATCGCCGAGAAGCACCTCGTGCCGAAGCAGATCCGCCGGAACGGGATCCCCGCCGGGGCGCTCGTCGTGCAGCGACGGGCGATCCGCCGCGTGATCGACGAGTACGCCATCGAGGCGGGGCTCCGCGAGCTCGAAAGGTGCCTTGCCGCGATCTGCCGGAAGCGCGCCATGATGCTCCTCGACGGAGACCGGCGCCGCGTCGTGGTCGGAGAGAAGGACGTTCCGAACTACCTCGGAACGCCTCACCACTACCCGGAGATCAAGGGGAGGCGCCCGGAGATCGGCGTCTCTACCGCGCTCGCCTGGACCCCATCGGGGGGGCAGATCCTCTTCGTCGAGGCGACCCTCATGCCGGGTCGCCAGTCGCTCCAGATCACCGGACACCTCGGCGAGGTGATGCGCGAGTCCGCGGAGGCCGCCCTCTCGTTCGTGCGGAGCTTCCTCGACCGGAGCGGAGCGCCGCGGGAGCTTCTCGAGAACCACGACATCCACATCCACGTCCCCGCCGGGGCAATCGCCAAGGACGGACCCTCGGCCGGGGTCGCCGTGGCGACGTCGCTCTACTCGATCATCTCCGGCTATCCGGTTCTCCACAACATCGCGATGACCGGGGAGATCACCCTCCGCGGGCACGTTCTCCCCGTCGGGGGCGTCAAGCAGAAGATCCTCGGCGCGTACCGCGCGGGGATCCGCCAGGTGATTCTCCCCGAGCGGAATCTCCCGGAGCTCGAAGAGATTCCGGCCGAGGTTCGAAGCCGGCTCGAGATCCTTCCGGTCCATCGTGTGGAGCATGTTTTCGCGCTCGCCTGCCCTCCGAGGAGGAGGAGGGCCTGAGGTGAACCTTCTCGACCTGTACCTTCGCTTCCAGCGGGACTGGGTGAGCCGGCGGTCCCCCTCGTCCCCGGTCGCGGTGCGCGCGGCGCTCGCCTCGCCGAAGCGGATCGCCGTTTGCGTGCGGGGCGACCCGCGCCTTCCTCCCGCCGCCCTCCCGTCCCTCCGGCTCCTCCGGGAGAGGTTCCCCGACGCGCGGCTCCTCCTCGCAGCCGGTCCCGCAAACGCCCCCGTCTTCCGGCGCGAGAAGGCCGCCGACCGAACGCTGATCCTCCGCCCGTCCACGGGGGTCGGGCTCGTCCGCGAGGTGCGGAGGGCCGGCAAGGAGATTGCCGAGCTGAAGCCGGACTTCCTCCTTCTCCTCGACCCCGGCCCGGACCCGGCGCTTCTCGCGCTCGCGCACGCCTCGCAGGTTCCGCTCCGGATCGGATTCGGGCGCGGCGACCACTCTCCGTTTCTGAACTTCGAGGTGGCCCCCCCCGGGGGCGATCAGTATCTGGCGGGCTCGCTCCTCGCCCTGACGGGGGCGATCACCGGGAGGTTCGTCGACTTCCTCGACGACTCGGTCCGATGGCGCGTCCCGGAGCCGGACGCGCGCCGGGCGGACCGCCTGATCCACTTCTGGCAGCCGCGCGCCGAAGAGCTCATCGTCGCCCTCGAACCGGCGGGAATCGGCGGGCGCGAGCCCGACATCGAGAAGTACGCCGCCGTGGCCCGCCTCCTCGCCCGCTCCTACCGCGCACGGATCCTCATCGTGACCGAGCCGGAGAACCGTCCGGCCGGCGAGGAGCTCGAGCGCCGGCTGGCGTTCCTGGAGCCGTACCGGGCTCCCGTCGACGAGCACGCCCAGGTCGTCGCGTTCCTCTCGCGGGCGGACCTCGCGGTCTGCACCAACACGCCCCTCTTCCACTACGCGGTCGCGCTCGGAGTCCCCGCGGTCGGCCTCTTCCCTGAAAACGTGGAGCCGTGGTACCGCCCCCCGGCCGGCGCGGCCGCGGCCGTTCTCCCCCTCCAGAAGGAGATCACCGAGGAGCGCTTCCTCGCCGCCGTGGATGGGCTCGGCGCTCTCGTCGCGGGATCGGGGGAATGAAGACACTCTGGAGGCTCCTGCGCTACGTGCTCCCGTGGTGGCGGAACCTCGCAGCCGCCCTTCTCTTCACCTTCCTCTTCGCGCTCTTCAGCGGCGTCACGATCGGCATGATCCTCCCCTTCACGCAGATTCTTTTCGAAGGAAAGATCGAGGACGTAACGATTCGGGAGCCGGCGGCGGACCCGTCCGCCCTCATCCCCGCGCTCTCCGTCTGGAAGGAGAAGCTCCGGGCGGGCTTTCTCGGCCTCTTCGCGGACGACGAGCCGAGGAGGGCGCTCCTCAAGGTGTGCATCGGGGTGTTCGTCGTCTTTCTCCTCAAAGGGCTGTTCCACTACCTGCACCAGATCCTCATGATCACGCTGCAGGAGAGGGTGATCAAACGGATTCGGGACGACCTCTTCGAGCGGATCGAGAGGCTCCCGATCGCGTTCTTCGAGAGGAGCCGCTCCGGCGAGCTGATCTCACGCGTGACGAACGACGTGCAGCTCGTGAAGGACATGGTCTCGGTTCTTTTCACCGAGGCGATCCAGAACGCGATGCTTCTGGTCGTCTTCGTCGCGGTGGCTCTCTTCATGAGCTGGCCGCTCGCGCTCCTCTCGTTCGTCATCTTTCCCGTCCTCGCGCTCTTCACCGGGAAGGTGTCGCGGCGGCTCCGGAAGTACAGCACTCGCTTCCAGGAGGACATGGCGGGGATCACGTCGCGCCTCCAGGAGACGATCGCGGGGATCCGGATCGTGAAGGCGTTCTCGATGGAGCGCTTCGAGGGTGAGAAGTTCGCCGAGGCGACCCGCCGCTACCTCCGGTCGTACCTCCGGTTCAAGCGGGTCGCGATCCTGACGAGCCCGATCGCCGAGCAGCTCGGGGTCGTCGGGGCGGTTCTGGTCCTCTGGGCCGGCGGAAACCGGGTGCTCGACGGGAGGGGGCTCGAGCCGGAGGGGTTTTTTCTCTTTCTCGCCGCGGTCCTCAACATGATGCAGCCGATCCGGAAGCTCTCCCACGTGAACACGCTCGTGCAGCAGGGGCTCTCGGCGGCGTCGCGCGTCTTCCTCGTCCTCGACGAGGAGGAGGAGCGGCGGTCCGCGGGCGGGGCGGCCCCGCGCGAGGTGAGGGAGGAGATCCGGTTCGAGAACGTCTCGTTCCGCTACGACACGACGGAGGGGATCCCGGCGATCGAGAACGCCGACATCCGCGTTCCGCGCGGGGCGATGATCGCGCTCGTGGGCCCCAGCGGGGCGGGGAAGTCGACGCTCGTCGACCTCCTCGCGCGCCTTCGAGACCCGACGGAGGGACGGATCACGATCGACGGGACGGACATCCGCACGATCGAACTCGGGGCGCTCCGGGACCTCATGGGAATCGTCACGCAGGAGGTGATACTCTTCAACGAATCGGTGCGGGACAACATCGCCTACGGGAGAACGGACCTTCCGATCGAGAAGATCCGGGAGGCGGCGGCGGCGGCGAACGCGGACGGCTTCATCGAGAAGCTGCCGGACGGGTACGACACCGTGATCGGCGACCGCGGGCTCCGTCTCTCCGGGGGGGAGCGGCAGCGCCTCGCCGTTGCGCGCGCCATACTGAAGAACCCGCCGATTCTGATCCTCGACGAGGCGACCTCCAGCCTCGACAGCGAGTCGGAGGCTCTCGTTCAGAGCGCGGTGGAGAACCTCGTGAGGAACCGGACCACGCTCGTCATCGCGCACCGTCTCTCCACGATCCGGCGCGCCGACCGGATCGTCGTGCTCGAGCGGGGCCGCGTCGTGCAGGAGGGAACCCACGAGGAGCTCCTCGGCCGTCCCGGACTCTACAAGAGGCTCTTCGAGATGCAGTTCCAGCCGCGCCCGACGGGGGCGGGCGGGTGAGGCCTCCGGAGAGGATCCTCGTGGTCCGGTGGGGCCGGATGGGGGATGTCCTTCTCGCCGCGGCGGCGACCCGCGAGCTTCGCCGCGCGTTTCCCGATGCGCTCATCGATTTTGCCGTAAAGGATTCGTACCGGGAGGCGGCGGAGCTCCTCCCCGGCGTCGACCGGGTGCGGACGCTCTCCGGCGGGGGGATCACGGGCCTCTTCGAGTTCCGGCGCGGGGACGGGGGGCGCTACGACCTCGTCGTCGATCTCCACGGGGGGATCCGGAGCCGCCTTCTCTCGCTTCTCCTCTTTCCCGCGCGGGTCGCGCGCCACCCGCGTCTCTCGCTCTCGCGGCGCATGCTCGTCCGGTGGAAGAAGGGGAAGGGGGGCGCGTTCCCCCCGGTGTGGCGCCGCTATCTCGCCGCGCTCGAGAAGATCGGAATCGACGTGCGCGAGGAGCCGCCCAAGCTCCGGACGGTCGAGCCGGGAGGGACGGAGGGGGCGGTCGCCTTCGCGCCCGGCGCGGGGCGGGCGACGAAGCGCTGGCCCGCGTCGTCGTACGCGGCCGCGATCGGGGAGATCGCCGCGCGGACGCGCCGTCAGGTCGTTCTCATCGGGTCCGGTGCGGAGAGGAAGATGCTCGAGGAGATCGCGGCCGGGTCCGGAACGGGCGCGCGCGTCCTCGCGGGGATTCCGCTCGCCGAGGCGGCGGCTTATCTCCGGCGCGCCTCGCTCCTCGTCACGAACGATTCCGGCCTCACTCACCTCGCGTGCGGCGCCGGCACGCCGGTTCTCGCGATCTTCGGCCCCACGTCGCCGGAACTCGGTTTCGGGCCGACAGGTGAAAGGGACATGATCCTCTCGGTCGACCTCCCGTGCCGCCCCTGCTCGCTTCACGGCACCGCGCACTGCCCGCTCCCCGATCGAAGCCACGTCTGCATGACGCGCATCGGTCCAGAGGAGGTCGCGCGCGCCGCGGAGAGAATCCTCCGTGACTCCGGAGAGGGCACGGGGTAACATGTTGCGATTCGCCGGAAGGAGAGAGGTCGGGCCGGAAGCCGCGGAGGAAAAGCCGGCGGTCTTTCTCGACCGGGACGGCACGCTCGTCCACCAGGTCGGCTTCGTGAACCACCCGGCGCGCCTTCGCCCGTACCCGTTCACCGCGCGGGCGGTGCGCGCCCTGAACGATCGAGGGATCCCCGCGGTCGTCGTCACGAACCAGTCGGGGATCGGCCGGGGAATCATCACCGAGGAGGTGCTCGAGAAGACGCACGAGAGGCTGAGACGGATCCTCGCGCTCGGAGGGGCGCACATCGACGGGATGTACGTCTGCCCGCACCACCCGACGGAGGGGCCGAGCCCGCGCCGGTGCCGCTGCCGGAAGCCGGGGACCCTCCTCGTCGGGCGCGCGGCCCGGGAGCTAGGCCTCGACTCGAAGCGCTCCTTCTTCGTCGGCGACTCCGAGGCGGACATCCTGACCGGCCGGCGCGCGGGGGGGAGAACGGTGCTCGTCCTCACCGGCTACGGCAGGGGGGAGCTGAACTACCGTAGGCGATCGTGGAAGGCGGAGCCGGATCACATCGCGGTCGATCTGGAGAAGGCGGTCGAGTGGATTCTGGAACGAGTGGGAGAGTGAGAACGTGAGCGGATCTCGGAGAAGCGCGCTTGTGCGGATCGTCCCGGCGGCGATCGCCCTCTTGATTCTCGGAGCGGGGACCGCGCACGCGGAGCCGCCGTTCCGAGTCGGCGAGAAGCTCGCGTTCTCGATCCAGTACGGGTTCATCCGCGCCGGGATCGCCGAGCTCGAGGTGAAGCCGGGGGAGAGGGAAGGGGAATGGACTCTCTCCTCGCGCGCGTGGACGAACCCGTTCTTCGACGTCTTCTTCAAGGTGCGGGACGAGGTGCGTTCTCACGTCGATGCGGAGACGATCGAGAGCCTGCGCTTCGAGAAGAGGCTCCAGGAGGGGAAGTTCCGGGACACGGAGATCGTGAAGTTCGACCGGGGGAAGAGCCTCGCCGTCTACGAGGACGGAAAGGAGGTCTTCCTCACGCCGGAGGCGCGCGACATCCTCGCGACGTTCTACCATCTCCGTGGACAGAGGCTCCCGATCGGCGGGGAGGTTCCTCTCGTTTATCATTCGAGCAAGAAGAACTGGCCGATCCGAGTGAAGGTCCACGCCGTCGAGACGATCAAGGTCCCCGCGGGGACCTTCCGCTGCGTCCGCATCGAGCCGATCCTGAAGAGCGTGGGGGTCTTCAAGCAGACGGGAAGGCTCCTCATCTGGATCACCGCGGACGAGAGGCGGATGCCGGTGAAGCTCGAGAGCAAGGTGGTCTTCGGCGCGTTCGAGGCGGTGCTGACCGAATACCGCGCGCCCTAGCCTGGATTATGCACGCGTTTTCGTCGCGGGGCTGCGGAGCGCGTGACGAGAGGCCGACCTGGACGAGCCGCTCCCGGAAACGTAGTCTCGGCACTACGTTGAGGAAGCGGCGACGGAAGGAAAGCCTCGCAGGCCGAGATCCGCAGCCGCAGCAGGAAACGCGTGCATAATCCAGGCTAGGAACCAGATTCTCGCCCGAAGGGCGGTATCTGGTTCCAGTTTGAGGAGTCCCTCATGCCTCCCAAGCACCATCGCTTCGACCCGAAACGGATCAGGCCCGTGCCGGTCTCCGAGGTGGGGCACAAGGTGACGGTCGAGCAGTTCGGCTCGCCGGCGGGGAAGAGCGCGACGGTGGACGATCTCCTCCGGAGCCTCCCCGACATCCTCGCCGCCCGCGACCTGAACCGGGTGATCGACCGGGTCGTCGCGGCTCGGCGTGTGAAGGACCCCGTCCTCCTCCTCTTCGGCGCGCACGTAGTGAAGTGCGGTCTCGCCCCGGTCCTCATCCCGCTCATCAAGGAGGGGATCGTGCACGCCCTCGCGACGAACGGCGCGGCGGCGATCCACGACTGGGAGATCGCGATGTTCGGATCGACGTCGGAGAACGTCCCCGAGAACCTCCCGAAAGGAACCTTCGGTATGGCGGCGGAGACGGCCGAGGGGATGAACCGGATCGTCCGGGAGGGCGCGGACGAGGGGATCGGAATCGGCGAGGCGCTCGGCCGCGCCCTCATTCGGGAGAAAGCGCCCCACCGCGCCCGCTCGCTCTTCGCGGCGGCGTACGAAGCGGAAGCCCCAATCACGGTGCACGTCGCGCTCGGCACGGACATCGTGCACATGCACCCGAGCGCCGACGGCGCGGCGATCGGGAAGGCGACGATGCTCGACTTCCTCACCTTTGTCGCGGCGGTCGAGAAGCTGACCGACCGGAGCGTCGTTCTCCACGCAGGCTCCGCGGTCATCCTCCCCGAGGTCTTCTTGAAGGCGGTCGCGATGCTCGAGAGCGCCGGCGCGAGGCCGGGCCGGTTCCTCGCCGTCAACGTCGACATGAACCGCGGCTACCGACCGACCGAGAACGTCCTCCGCCGCCCCTCGGGGGAGGGGATCCATATCACCGGCCACCACGAGATCCTCATTCCCCTCCTCGCCGCCGGAATCCACTCCCGCCTCTAGGAACCAGATTCTCTTCTCGCGCGCGCGGCGCGCCAGAAGGTATCAGGTTCCATGCACTGCAAGATCCTCTCCGCACGAGCGGAGCGAGGGGGGAGGTGTCCGATGTGGCCGTGCTTCCGGCTGGACCGGAGGGCGTAGAACCCGTGGGGTGTCCTGGAGCGTCAAGCTGATGGATATCACCGCCTCCGGGTTGACCACGAGGTGGACATGGTTCGGCATGAGGCAGTACGCCGCGATCGAGAGGGCGTGCTTCACGGAGTGGTGCCCGAGGAGATCGATGCAGAGGACGTGATCCTCGCGCTCGCGGAAGACGGGAACGCGGCGATTCCCTCGCTGGGTCACGTGATACGGAACCCCGGGCATGACAACTCGCGCGGCCTTCGGCATCGCACCCTCGGGAACCAGATTCTCTCTTCGTGGGCCTCGCCCGCGAGGAGGTATCTGGTTTGATTCAGGAGGTTCGATTCAGGATCCAGGTTCTCAACATCCCCCCCAGTGACGCCAGGAGATCGTCTCTTTTCGGATTGTCGCGGTCAGCTCGTGGTCCACCTCGTTCCGCGGCCGGGCTCAAGTCCCCTCCCGGTGTATATCTTCACCCTGCCAGAAGATGTCGGCCATGCCGCAAGAGCACGAGCCTTCGGTCGGTATCTGGCGCTAATTCGCACAGCTCCGCCCCGGCAATCCCGTGCTCGAGGAACCCCTTCTTGGGCCGATAATATTGATGTCAGTGGCGCGTTGACATTCCTGCAAGAACGCGGGGAGAGGACGGAATCAGGATCGGGGCCAGGACCAGGCAAGGAGCGGAACATGTCGAGTCCATTCGACGCAGTGAAAAAGCACTTCCGTGAGCAGGGTTGGACATTTGATACGAGGGACGAGGCAAAGACGGTAATCGTCGGATACCAAGGCGAGAACGCCGCCTACCGAGCGTTCGTCGCTGTAAGTGACGAGGATGACCTTCTTGAGTGTGTCACAATCCTCCCTACGACTGTGCCGCCGGCAAGACGAGCGACGGTGGCAGAGTTCATTGTCCGAGGCAACTACGGGATGCCGTTGAGCAAGTTCGAAATGGACTTCGACGATGGTACGGTGCGTCTGTATACAAGCTCGCTGATTCAAGGAGGGAGTCTGACGACAGACTCACTGAATCATGTCTTTGGGGTGAACTTCGTGGCGGCTGATAGATTCTACCCGGCATTCATGCAGGTAGTATTCGGCCGGACTTCTCCGAGCGAAGCGGTTGAGTCCGTAAGAGCAGGGATACAGCCGGCGTCCCTCTAGACCGCAAGAGCAGGATGGCGGGCGGAATCTCATTCTCATGATGCCGAGGGACAACCGCGTCTGCCACCTGTTCGCCCTACCCACCGGCTCTTACTGCAGCGGTTTGCCGCGGGCGAGGCGGTTGTCGTACATCGCGGAGAAGTAGCGGCGCCAGGAAGGACGGTTTCGGATCTCCTCCCACCATTCCCTTTGGGAGACGTACCACCCGACCGTCTCGGCGAGCCCCTCGCCGACCGTCCTCTCCGGGCGCCATCCGAGCTCGCTCTCGATCTTTCCCGGATCGATCGAGTAGCGGAAGTCGTGCCCCGGGCGGTCCTCGACGAAACGGATCAGCGACTCCGGCTTCCCGAGAAGGCGGAGGATCGTCCGCACGATCTCGATGTTCGCCATCTCGCTCCGCGCCCCGATGTTGTACACCTCGCCGATCGTGGCCTCTCGAAGGATGAGATCGAGGGCCCGGCAGTGGTCCTCGACGTGGATCCAGTCGCGGACGTTCGACCCGTCGCCGTAGATGGGGAGCGGCGCGTCCTCGAGCGCGCGGACGATCATCAGGGGGATCAGCTTCTCCGGGAACTGGTACGGCCCGTAGTTGTTGCAGGAGCGTGTGATCACGACGGGAGCGCCGTAGGTCTTCGCCCACGCGCGGAGAAGAAGATCCGCCGCCGCCTTGCTCGCCGCGTACGGGCTGTTCGGGCGGAGGGGGGAGCTCTCCTGGAAGCTCCCGGACGCCCCGAGCGAGCCGTACACCTCGTCCGTCGAGACATGAAGGAACCGCCCCACCCCGCGCCGCG
>JBDRFQ010000227.1:0-31804 GCA_043818685.1 Candidatus Eiseniibacteriota bacterium | reverse complement strand
GTGCGGGCCGCCGCTGCGCGCGGCCCATCACGCGGATGAAACCGCCTCGAGCTCCGGCGAGAAGACTCGCTTCCGCTCTCGCGGCTCATCCGCCGCCCCGTTAGACACACCCTGGGAAAGGGAGGTGGGAAGATGCGAACGCGTGTAGCCGCCTGGGGAGCAGCTGGGGTGTTGTGTCTTGGCGGTCTCGTGGCTGGGTGTGGAGGGGGCGACTCCGAAGCGCCCCTGCTGCCCGCGAACACCCCTCCGACGCTTGCTGCTCAGATGGATACGTCGGTGGCGGCAGGAGACACCCTGCGGCTGCGGGCGACCGCGGTAGACGCGGACGGCGATTCACTTCGTTATGGCTGCAGCGTCGTGATTTCGTGGTTGGAGCGGGATCCGAATCGCTGGCCTCGCGTGGCGATGGACCCGAGCACGGGGGAGTTTCAGTTCTGCGCCGGAGCCGCCGATCGTCCTGGCCGTCGGTTTGAGTTCACGGTCGAGGATGGGCGAGGTGGGAGCGATGCCACGGCGTTTCGAGTCGTCGTTCAGTGAGGGGGACCCGTGTGCTCGAAGAGAGGACATGAGTGGGGTGTCTAACACGCCGCTTCAGCAGACCGAGCCCCGGTTCCCCGCCCCTTCGGGCGCGACTTTGGGCGTGTTTCTTGTGGGGCGCGGCAGCTGAGCGGCAGCGTTGGACGGGCAGAGCAAGAAGGTGAGAGGGGTTCGACTCGTATTGATACTGGCGCTCCTGCAGTCGGGGTGTTCGCACCGACATGTATTGACCTCGTGCGACTCTGTGTACTACCGGGCTTTTTTGCGTCGGGCGGAGAGAAGTCGATGCGCAGTGGTCCTGAAGGGCGGTTCTGTCTCCGAGGCAGAGAGCTTGGCGGTCGACGAGGATTGGACTCGCTTCCGAATCTATCCGACAGGACAATTGGTGTGCATGCCGACGGCGGATGTTGAGAGCATCACATTCGTGGATCCCCTACTTGGTGCAGTAGAAGGGGCCGGGTTCGGCCTTGTCGGAGGGGCGGGGCTCGGAGCGGTGGCAGGACTCGTCACTGCGGTGGCCCGGGGGGAAGAAATCGGTGCTCCCAGCGGCGAATGGGACGTCGGCGGAGAACAGTGGATCTGGCTCGGGGCACTGGTGTGTGCTCCAGCTGGCGGCTTGGTAGGAGCACTCACCGGGGCCAAGGTCGGGGCGAAACATATCTACTATCCGGCTGTCTGGGACTCAGCAGGAGTGTTCTCCGATTCGACCGCGCCACCACTTGCGCCTTGAGAAGGAGGAGCAGTCCAACAAGCCGTATCTGGACTCCACCCGCAAGCGGGAAGTGAGCGCGTTGAGAGGCGGGGTTTGGACTGCAGCCGTATCTCCGGCCTCACGAGAGGAGAGGTGCTCTCCGGGCCCTGCGACGAACGGGATAGCGGTCGGTGAGGACGGGAATCGGATCATGTCTTTCTCTGCCGCCCCGCCGCTGAGGCGACGCGCCACATGACGTGATCGAGGGAGAAATGCGAATATGAACATCCGGGTACCAAAGAAGGTGGCGGAGCGACTCCTGAAGCAGGTCCCCGCCTTCCAGAAGATCCTGCAAACGGCAAAGGACCGAGACGTCAACGAATCGGATACCGTGACGATCGTGACGGACCTTCTTTCCGACATCTTCGGCTTTGACAAATACTCGGAGATCACACGCGAGCATGCCGTCAGGCGTACTTTCTGCGATCTTGCGGTGGACGTGGGTGGTGAAACCAAGTTCCTCATGGAGGTTAAGGCAATCGGTCTCACGCTGAAGGAGAACCATCTCCGACAGGCCGTCAACTATGGAGCCAATCACGGTGTTCAATGGGTCGTCCTCACAAATGGGGTCGAATGGGAGGTCTATCGTCTACGCTTCGAACGACCGATTGAACACGAGCTGACGTGTTCATTCAGTTTCCTCGACCTGAACCCGCGGAAGAAGGAGGATCAAGCGAAGCTCTTCATTCTCTGTCGGGAGGGTCTCGCGAAGGACGCGATTGAGGAGTTTCACACGCACGTAGAGATAGTGAACCGCTTCTTCCTTGGCGCCGTGATCCAGAGCGACCCTGTCCTTGCCGTCATCAGACGCGAGCTCCGCCGCCTCTCTCCTGAAACCAAGATCTCGCAGGCCGAGATCTCTGGTCTCCTCTCCGACGTGTTGACGCGGGACGTCATGGAGGGAGAACAGGCGGATCGGGCTCGCGCGCGCATCCAGCGCGCGTCAGGGAAGACGCTCCGCAAGCGGGCCCCCCGAGTAGTCCGGGATGTTGGAACGCCGCCCCCACCTCGCGAAGCGGAGACAGATCAAGGGAACTTGTGACCGAACCGCTGAGGGCGGGGAACGGAGACCTGTTCCTTTGTGTCGGCGATTGGCTGACTCCGGGAACGCCAGGTCTTTCCCCTCCAACTTGATCCGGTATCCCCAGAGACCCAGGCACGCCGGAAGGAGGAAGAATGGAATCAAGAAGAGGTTCGTTGCTGGTCTTTGCATTGGTCATGAGCGTCGCTTCCGTCCTGGCGATTCGACCAACCGCGCGGGCGGAGGAGCCGGGCGCGGGAGCTGCTCCCGAGGACACGCTTCTCTCGGTCGCCCGTGAGCTGATCGGCGCCACCCGTTTCTGCGCGCTCGTCACGCTCGACGAGTCGTGTGGGCCCCGGGTGAGAACGATGGATCCGTTCCCGCCCGAAGACGACATGGTCCTCTGGCTCGGCACCAACCGGAACAGCAGAAAGGTCCAAGACATCCGCCGGGATCCGCGCGTGGCCCTCCACTACATGCATCCCGAAGGGAGAGGGTACGTGTCGGTCTACGGCACCGCCCGGCTCGTGGACGACCCCGGCGAGAAAGAGACGCGCTGGAAGGAAGCCTGGGCGCGCTACTACCCCGACAACCGGGCTGCTTATCTGCTGATCGCGGTGACTCCCGAGAGAATCGAGCTCATCGATTACGTTCGAGGGATCGGCGGCGATTCCGAGAGCTGGATCCCGGCTTCCGTTGACTTCGGCGGCAACACGAGAGACTGAGAGAGGGTGACAGTCAACGATTCCCGCACGCGCTTGGCGGCGAAATCGGTGACCGTCACCTCTTTCCAAGAGAAGAGACACGTTTTCGCCCCGCCGGAAGCGGCGGGCCGGCGACGGCGTAGCGGATTGCATCCCTCCTGAGAATGCGGCGGGCCGCGTCGCGAACCTCGTCCCGCGTCACCGCCTCGACCTCGCGCCGGTAACGATCAAGATAGTTCGGGCCGAGCCCGTAGTACTCCTCCGCCAGAAGAAACGCCGCCGTCCCGTCGTTCGTCTCGAGCCGGAGGGGGAGGCTCCCGAGCAGGTAGTTCTTCGTCTCCCTGAGCTCCGAGGAGCGCACTCGCTCCCTCCGCATCGTCTCGATCTCCTCCCGGATGATCCGGACCGCGGGGGCGACGTGATCCGGATGCACCCCCGCGTGAACGACGAGCGGCCCGGGCCCGACCGACGCGTGGAGCCCGCTCCGGACGGAGTATGCGAACCCCTCCTTCTCGCGGATCCGGCTCCCGAGACGCCCTCCGAGCCCGAAGGCGCCGAAGATCTGGTTCATCACGAGCGCCCGGTAGAAGTCCGGGTCGGTCCGGCGGACGCCGATGAACCCGAGGGCGATGTCGCTCTGGGTCTTCTCGGGGACGAGAACCGCCCGCGAGGCGGGTGTCCTCGGGATCGCCGGCTCGGGAACAGGCGGCGGGCCGGGATCCCCGTTCTTCCGCCACTCCCCGAACACCCGCGAGGCGAGCCGGTGAACCCGCTTCGGCTCTACATCCCCCACGACGACGAGGATCGCCCCCCGCGGGTGAACGCGCGCTCGATGGAAGCGTACGAGGTCGCCCCGCTCGATGGACGAGACGCTCTCCCGCGTCCCTCCCCCCGAGAGCCCGTACGGATGCCGCGGCGGATAGAGAAGGCGTGCGAGCGTCTTCATGGCGACCGCGCGCGTGTCGTGCTCGTCCTCGCGGATCGACGTCAGCATCTGGCCCCTGACCTTCTCGAGCTCCCGGCGAGGGAAGGCCGGCTCGATCACGCTCTCGGCCGCGAGGGCAAGCAGCTCGCCGAGGTCGTCCTTGAGCATCGAAGCGACGAAGACCGTCGAGTGCTTGTCCACGGCGACATCGGTCTCCGCCCCGAGGAAGTCGATCCGCTCGGCGATCTCCTTTCCGGTCCGCTTCCTCGTCCCCTCCTCGAGCATGTTGCCCGCGGCGAGGGCGAGCCCCCCCTTTCCCGGCGGGTCGTGAACCGACCCGGTCTGCAAACAAAGACGGACCGTCGCCGACGGGGAGATCGTGTTTCGCCGCACGATGACGCGCATTCCGTTCGAGAGCTCGACCCTCGTCATCGCCGTCATCGACGACGCCCCTTCCCCTCGCCCCTGGCCGCGTAGACGCCGACCGTCCGGTTCGCCGGCCGGAAGATGCGCGCGGCGAGATCCCGCACCTCCCCCGCCGTCACCCTCTCCACGCGGTCGAGGAACCCCTCGAAGAACGCCCCGTTCCCGATCGTGTGAAAGTACCCGATCTGATGGGCGAGCTCGGTCACCGAGTCGCTCTGGAAGACCGTCGTCGCCCGGAGCTGGTTCTTCGCCTTGCGGAGCGCCCGGGCCGCCGGCGCGCGCGAGGCGGCCTCGTCGAGAAGAGCGAGAAGAGCCTCCTCGAGCGCGCGGACCGAGACCCCCTCGCCGGCGGTGAGGGAGATCGCGTGGAGGAAGGGATCGCGGGTCGGGATGTAAAACGAGCGCGCCTCCGCCGCGAGGCCGGGCGCGACGAGACGCTGATAAAGCGGAGAGCTCCGACGAACCTCGCTGTCGGACGACCAGAGGTTGATCCCCTTCGCGCCGCCGAGCACCGCATCGAGAAGAAGAAGCACCGGGGCCTCGTCCTCCCCGACCGCCGGGGCCCGGTGGACGACGTGCACGTACGATGTCCTCCCCGCCCCCTCGATGCCGACCCTCCTCTCCCCCTTCTGCGGACCCTCGGACGCGCCCGCCCGCGCCGGCCGCTCCCTCTTCGGAAGCCTTCCGAAGAGGCGGCGGACCTTCCGCATCGTCTCCGCCGGGTCGATGTCCCCGACGATCACGAGGGCGGCGTTCGACGGGACGTAGTTCGCGCGGTAGAAGCCCACCATCTCCTTCCTCGTGATCCTCCTAATGTCCGCCTCCCAGCCGACGGTCGGCCAGCGGTAGCCGTGCTGATGGAACGCCGCCGCGGTCACCTCGCGATCGAGAAGGGTCTCCGGATCGTTCTCCCCCCCGCGAAGCTCCGAGAGGATCACCGTCCGCTCCGACTCGAACTCGGCGGGGCTGATCAGGCTCCGGCCCATCCGCTCCGACTCGAGCTCGAGGGCGAGGTCGAGATGGTCCTTCGGCAGCGTTTCGAAGTAGGTCGTCTGATCGATCCAGGTGTAGCCGTTCCAGTAGCCGCCCCGCTTCTCGATCAGGTTCTTCATCTCCCTCTTCGAGAAGCGCGGCGTTCCCTTGAAGTTCATGTGCTCGAGCCAATGCGCCATCCCGGTCGCGCCCGGCGCCTCGTCGGCGGAGCCGACGGCGTACCAGCACCAGACGCTCACGATGGGGGCCGAGCGCACCGGCCGGAGAAGAACGGTGAGGCCGTTCGACAGACGCCGCGAGAGGACGGGCGAGCGGCGGGCGCGGGTGTCGGCGCGGGCGTCGGGGCGCGCTTGGGCGCGGGGGCGGCTCAACGTACGATCGCCTTCAGGACCGCGAGGTTTCCCGCCCGGTCCGACACGCGGAGGGCGACGACCGTCTCTTTGCCCTCGCCCGCCTTCAGCGTGAAGTCGAACTCCTCGCTCCGGTCGTCGAAGACCTCGTCCTTCGGATCGACCGGGCGCCACTTCCCGGCGCCGACGATCGCCTCGGCGGTGCGGATCGGGCTCGCCGCATCCCGCGCCCTGGCGCGCACGCGAAGAACGTCCCCCTCGCGCCGGACCGAGAGCTCCTCGATCACGGGCAGGGTGTTGTCGACGAGAAACGGCTCGCTCACGCGCTCGCCGGAGGCCGCGGTCGCCTCCGAGTTCGAGAGGAAGTCCCGGGCGACCACGCGCACCCTGTAGTCGCCGTCCGGCATCGACCGCGTATCCCACGAGTAGAAGCTGAGCTTGATCTCTTCCTCGAGGAGGATCCACTCCGCGTCACCCTCCGCCCGGTAGAAGAAATCGAAAAGGAGATCGTCCCCGTTCGCATCCGACGCCTGCCAGCGGGCGATGCGGACCGACCGCGCCCAGATCTCCACCGGCTCGCCCGGCGCCCACTCCGGCGACTCGGCGGGCATGAGCTCCACGCGCGCGCCGTCCGGGAGGACCTGAAAGAGCGGCTCGGGGCGCGGATCGGAGGGTCCTTCGTAGAAAGGATCGCCTGCGCGCGTGACGCCGACCGAGAGGACACGCGGCGGGAGATTGTACTCCTTGAAGGCCAAAGCGACCCGGTCGATCCGCGGGCTCCTCTCCCCTTTCCCCTCGAGCTCGACGCGCCACTGGATGAAGCGGGAAGGCGGCGACTGCACGGCGCCCCCGCTCTCCCCCTCCAGGATCGCCTCCCACTCGCTCCACGTCGGATCGGGATCTTCCGTGTTCCCGCTCCTGGTCGAGAAGCGCGCGCGCGTCCCCTCCGGCACCGTCCCCCACCAGCGGAGGCTTCCCCACCGGGAGAGGTTCCCGACATCGCGGACCTCCGAGTCGTACATCCCCTCTTCGCTCCGCTCCGGGCCGAGCCGGTAGAGCTTCCCCTGGTTGCCCGTCGCGAGGACCGTCCCCTCATCGGTGCGCGCGATCGAGAGGACCTGCGCTTCGGTCATCCGCCGGATCTCCGTCGCCTCACCCTCCTTCGTCACCCGCACGAGCGATCCGGGGGAGCCCGTGCCGACCAGCACCGCCCCTTCGGCGTCAGGGGCGATCGCGTAGATGAACTCCGATTCCGACTCCCAGAGGAGGACGGCGGTCCCGTTCGGCTCGATCCGGTAGAGGAGCGCCTTCTTCGGCGGGGTTTTCGCCTGCCCCTCGCTGTTGTTCTTGGCGTTCTCGCCCCCCGAGCAGCCGACGAAGATCCGTCCCTCGCCGTCGAGGAGGAGATCGCCGACCTCCGTCCGCGGCGAGTCGAACACCACGCGCGCCGTCCCCTTCGCGTCGACCGAGAGCACGAGACCGGACCCGTCCCCGCCGAGGAGGAAGCGCCCGCCGGCCGGATCGCGGACGATGCAGAGCACGTTCGTTTCCGGAGAGTCGTAGAAGAGCTCCGCGTTGCCCGACGGGTCGATCCGGTAGACCTTCCCCTTCTCGCCGGTCGCGGCGTACAGGTCCCCCTTCTCGTCGAACTCGAGGTCCCACACGTAGCTCTCCGGGCTGTCGAAGAACGTCCGCGCGTTCCCCTCCCGGTCGATCCGGTAGACGATGCCGTCGGGAGAGGTGCCCGCGTACAGGTTCCCCTTCCCGTCGAGCGCGAGAGAAAGAACGTCGAGCTCGAGAGAATCGAAGAGGAGAACGGTCTTCCCCGATCGCTCCACCCTGAAGATCTTCCCCTGGTCCCCGGTGCCGACGTAGAGCGTCCCGCGCCCGTCCGAGAGGAGCGACCACGCGTAGTACTCGGAGATCTCGCCGAACGGCTCGAAGCGGGGGGCAAGCTCGAGGAATCCGAGCGGTCCGATCGTCACGTCCGTCGGCGTCCCCTTCGCCACCGCTTCCCGGCCGGTTGTTTCCCAGTGGGCGGTCCTCACCGCATGAGGCCCGCCGGGAACGAGCAGGGCTCCGGTCAAAGCGAGGACGAGAAGCTTCGTCTTTCTCATTTCAATCGACTCCCCGTTCGAGAAAGCGGCGTTCTCAAGGCGCCGCGCGATCTACGATGACCGGGAGGGACCGGCATCCGGAAACGACGGCGTCGAGGCGCATCGTCTCGGAGGCGACCACGCTCCCCTTCACGAAATCCCCGTCGTCCGCGTGGAGCTCCGCCCCGAGAACGGCGAGCCTCGACCCGGGGAGGCCCGGCATCTCGCGGCCGTCGATCGTCACGCCCTCCCCCGGGCTGAAGAGCTGGAGGAAGACGGACTCGTTCGTTCGGAGCTCCTCCAGGATCCGGACCACTCCGTTGATGTCCTTCGTGGCGAACCGGTTCGGCGAGCGCTTCGAGTCCCACTCCTCGGAGGAGGCCGCGTCGCACGCGCGGAGGAGGAGCTTGCCGTCCGGGAGATCGGACGGGAGGTCGAGCTCGAACCGGCGGGTCTCGGTTTCGTCCTGATAGAGGCGAAGGGTGACCGCGCCGCGCACCTTCTCCCCCGGCCGGACCCGGCCCTTCTCGAGGTCGAGCCGCTCGATCCGCGCCGAGCGGCGCCCGTCGCGCACCGTCACCTCGGCCCGCACGCTGTTCACCTTCGGCCGGGCCAGGCGGTTGTTCGCGAGTACCTGAAGGGGGACGAGGATGTCGTCGTCCATTTCGCCGAGGACCGACCCAGACGAGTAGATGTTCTCCCGCTCGAGGTCCTCCGCCCCCTCGAGGTCGACGAAGAGACGTATCCGGACCGTACGTTCTCCGGCCGCGGACTCGCGGTGCAGGATCGAGTTGCGGACCGCCCATGAGACGAGCAGAGGCGTGAGCCTCTTCTCATCGACTGCTTCGTAGCGGTACTCGTGCCGCTCCACGCCCGGAACCTCGACGCTCACCTCGATCGGAACCGTCGGCGCGGAGGCGCCGAGGAGGCCGGCCACCCCCGGGCGCCGGTCCTCGAGGAGGGCGCCGACGGTCTCCACCGGCGAGCCGAGCTTGAAAGAGACGAAGAGGCTCGGCACCAGCGTGTGGACGTCCACCGAGACGAGCGGGAGCTTCACGCTCCCCGACAGGAAGAACGGATGGCCGAACGCGAGGAGACGATCGTCGTCCACCCAGGTGATCGTGCCGACGGCGGTGATGTTCGCGTCCCCGGAGAGAAGGCGCACGCCGACCGCCGCGCCGGGGAGCGGCTTCCAGTCGTTCCGCGCGCCCGAGGACTCCCCGCTCCCCCCCGCCGTCGGGACCATCCCGTAGGCGCGGAAGAAATCGCCCACCTCCTCGGCGAGCGGCGCGCCGAACCCGGAAATGAGAAGCGGGGTCGCGATCGGCTCCGGCCCCTGCGAGGAAGAAGAGGAGCGGTCAGCGGGCGGAGGGGGAACCTCTCCCTGGCCGCCGTAGGAAGCGCGCTCGAGAACCTCCAGCATCTCTTCGATCGGCGTGATCCCTCCGATCGGCTCCTTGGCGAAGGTGTACGCGAAGGCGACCGCGCCGGCGAGGCGCCCGTTCAGGTAGACCGGGGAGCCGCTCATCCCCTGGGCGACCCCGGAGCTCTCGATCCCGAGACCGGAGAGGCGGGCGAGGATGACGTTTCCGCTGCCCCCCCTTCCCCGCATCACGTCGATGATTTCAACCTGAAAGGTGTCGATCCGGGTCCCCTCGAAGACCGTGAGGCCGTACCCCCGCATCCCCCGTTCGACGGCGTCGAGGGGGAAGAAGGCCTCGGGTTCCGCCGCGCCCGCGATCCCCCCGAGCAGGAAGAGAGAGAGAAGGAACCCGATTCTGATCCTCATGCTTCCATCCCCGGACGGGGAACCGGTCCCGAAGCGCGGCCCCGGTCCGTCCCCGTCGAAAGTCGCCCTCATCCCCCCCGCCGGACGCCCGGCGGGGTGAAAGCGCCGTCCCCGTCGAAATCTACCCAGATCGGATTGGTTACCGCCACAGGGAAGATTCTCTCGCCGCGAGGCCCTTCGTAGATCGGGTCGAGCGCCCTCGATCCCGAAGCCACGGCCACGAGCCACGTGTCCCGGCTGATCGGAAGGTCCTCACGCAGATCAATGACGAGCGCTCCCTCGCGGCGGTTCACCGTTCGCTCGAGCAGGACCGCGCCGTTTGCGAAGATCCGCACGCTCTCCACCTCGATCCAGGGGGCGGCCTCCACCCGGAGCGCGATCTCCACCAGACCGTCCCCGTCCTGGATCAGATCCCCCGAGCGCCCTCCCCCGTTGGCGCGAAAACGGAGGACCGGCCCGGTCGTGAAGAAGAAGCGCCCGGCGCGGATCGAATCAATGAGACCTAAAAGAGTTTGATCGAAACCTTCCCGGTCGACGCAGTTGCGGGGAACGCCGATCCCCCCCGCGCCGCGGCCGCCGGCCCCGGAGTTTCCCGTCGCGAAGACGCGGCGCCCCTGGTCGAGGAGGTGGAACCAGTCGGCCAGGACCCTCGATGCTTCGTCGATCCTCTGCGCGTCCGCCACCTCGATGAGGTCGAAGCCGCGCTCGAACTCGATGTTGGCCGAAAGGCCTGTGACCGGATCGAGACGCGCGTTCTCGAAGTAGCCCGTGCCGCCCCGCCGCGGCGCGTGAACCTGAATGAGGGGGAGGCTCGGGCCGGAGCGGAGAAGGGAGAAGAGGGCCGAGGGGGCCTTTCCCTCCGCCCCGTAGCCCCCCCGCGGCGGGATCTCCTCCTCCGGGGTCAGGGGGAAGGCGCCGAAGCGGCCGACACCGTCCAGGACGATCTCCTCTCCGGGGATGAGCACGAGCTTCTCCCCCGCCGCGAAAGGCGCGCCCTGGAAGACCCGCCCGTTGTCCGCGAAGACAAGGGCGTCAAGCCCCTCCGCCAGTGCGGCGACCGCCTGCTCTTCCGGGGTGGCGGGCCCGCCAAGCCCCTCGGCCGTGTGGACGCGGAGATCGACCGCGGCGAGCCCGCTCGCGCCGGCCTCCTTGCGGAGAAGGAACGAGACCTCCTCGATTTCGCCGGCGCGGAGCTTCACGCGCTGCTCATCGGCGGAGTAGGCGATCCCTCGCGACGCGACGAGCGTGTACTCGCCCGGCGGAACCCGGACCACCCCGAGGCCGTCCTCCGCGAAGACACGCTCGGTGATCGAGAGCCTTCCCGGCATCCGCGGAACGGCGCGGCCGGACCGGTCTCGAACCGTCAGGCGCCCCGGGACGAGAACCCCTCGCTCGTCCTCGATGCGGAAGCGGATCGACGCCGGTTCCTCCGCTTCGAGATCGATTGACCGCTCCTCGCCGGATACCGCCTGCACTCGCCTCCCTTTCCCGTCCCCCCCGCCGGCGGCGAGGGCGAGCGCCGTGTATGATCCGGGCGCGAGCTCCGCGCGGAAGGTCCCGTCGGTCCGGGTGAAGGCCGCGCTGCGGAGGCCGGTCCCGTCCCGAAACTCGACGGTCGCGCCGGCGAGAGGACGGTCCGAGCCCTTCGCCGCCACCCTCCCCACGACCGCGCCGCGCGACCCTCCCTCGATCCATCCCTGAACGAGCGCCGGATCCCCTTCCGCTACGTAGAAGCGCCTCTCGAAGACGAGGCGGCGCGCCTCGGGGAGTTCCGGTTCGAGACGGACGCGCATCATCCCGTCGATCGGGCCGAGGATCTCGCGGACGGCCGTGCTCGACCACCCGTACACGGCCGGCTCCCCAACGAGGAGGAGCGCGCCCCCGGCCGGGGGCACGCCGCGCCCCGGCGGCTCCCCTTCCCGGAGGAAGCCCGGCCCTGAAAGGAACGCCTCCGTCCGGCCGATCGCGATCCGATCGAACGCCGCGAGCCCGCTCCCGCCGCCTCGCGGCGCCCAATAGTAAACGGTTCGCACCTGAACGAAGGGGTCCCCCGGGGCGAGCAGATACTCCGTGTCGACCCGGATCACATCGAGCCGGCTGTCCTCCCCCACGAAACGAACCCCGCCGGGAGAACCTCTTCCCGACGGGTGGATTATCTCCATGCGGACGTGGCGCGGGTGCCGGGTGCCGATCGAATCGACCAGAACGAAGGACGCCTGCCCCCAGCAATCGGTCCCTCCGACCGGCGCCGCGTCGATGATCCAGCCGCCGCTCGCCGTCTCGCCGAGGGCGTGCGAAGGAGCGCTCACCACGACGCGGATCCTGTCGTTCTCCAAGAGAACGTCCCCCGCGACGCCCGCGGACGCGGGCCCCGGGATTCCGTCTCCGCGCCCCTCCAGAAGGCGCACGTGGACCGAGGCCGCCGCGGCACCGCAGCAGACGAGGCAGGCCAGGAGGGCCCGTGCGAGCACGCTCACCACGAGGGGAGCACGGGAAGGTCGGCGGGCGTCTTTCAGTCTTGCCTCCCGCGGAGGAGGAGAAGCCGGACGAGCTGCAACAGCGCCATCGTCGTCGCCGCCACATAGGTCAGGGCCGCCGCGTCGAGGACCTTCTTCGCCCCGCCCATCTCGTCGGCGGAGAGAAGGCTCCCGTCCCGGAGCTGAGCCAGCGCGCGGCGGCTCGCGTTGAACTCAACGGGGAGCGTCACGACGGAGAAGAGAACCGCCCCCGCGAAGAAGAGAATGCCGAGATCGATGAGCGGCCGGATCTGGGCGAGAAACCCGATAAAGAAGAGCGGAAACGCGAGGCTCGATCCGATGTTCGCCACCGGGAAGATCGCGTGGCGGAGCTGAAGCGGCGCGTAGCCGCTGCCGTGCTGGATCGCGTGCCCGACCTCGTGGGCGGCGATGCTCACCGCCGCGATCGAATCGGACGCGTAGTTCCCCTCCGAGAGACGGACCGCGCGGGCCTTCGGGTCGTAGTGGTCGGTCAACGCGCCCCGGACCGCCTCGACGCGGACCGAACCGAGGCCGTTGCTCCTTAGAATCGCCGCGGCGACCTCCGCCCCCCTCCTGCCCCCGCGGCTCCGCACCCGGCTGAACTCCGAGTAGGCGGAACGGACCCGCCACTGGGCCCATCCCGCGAGGGCAAGCGCGGGAATGATCAGAACGAACGTCAGATCGAACAGGAGCGGCATCATGGGCCGTCACCTCCTCTTGGCTGATCCATGCAGTCAATTAGATACCAGCGGAGAGGGGAAAAGGCAAGCGATCCGCCGGTCGTCGCCCGGCGGATCGCATGCGGTGAGAAGGGGAACTCGATCCGAAGGCTAGAATCGGTTTCACAACCTCCTTCGTCGCGAGATCGATCGAGAAGCCCACCAGCAAGGACTGAGGGTGAAAACGCCCGGAGGCGGCCTCCGAAGGCCGATGAGGACGTTTTCGCCCGAAGACGCCGCTGGGGGGCTTCGCAGCCGATCGCAGCAGAACGGAGGTTGTGAAACCGGTTCTACACTTTCGTCTTCTGCGGCTCCGGTTCCGTGCTCTTCGGGCGATCCGGGTGGAATCCGTCCTGAAAGAGCTCGTCGAGGCGCTCCTTGGAGAATCTCCACTGCCCCCCGATCTTCAGGCCGGGCACCTTTTTCTCCTTCGCAAGCTTGTAGAGCGTCGCCCGGGTGATGCGCAGATACCTGGCTGCAGCGGCAACGTCGAGAATCTCCTTAGCCATCAAGCACACCTCTTCCGAAGAAACGGTCGTCCTTGTGAAATCACTCGTTCTTGTTCCCCGTATCGGCGACCAAATGCGGCATCTTGAGACCTTTTTTCGCGGTTCCGGAACGGCGGGAGGGCCAAGGAGCGCGGACACCTAAGCTACGTTTTTACAATTCATTAGGGTGGGGACGGCCATCGCAGCGCGGGACGGGTGCTTTGCCGGCGGGCGACTTCCGTTCGGGTTTTTCCGGTGCCTGATTCGGTGCCTCCTTGCCAATTCGGTGCCCGACACCGAATCTCGGGAATTCGTTGTCAGGAAACGAATTAAAGGCACCGCATTGCTAGAAATGGTATCGAAGGCCGGCCCGGAAGAGGAACCCGGAGAAATCGACCACGATCGGCTCCTCCCCGCGATCCCAGCCGGACTCGAGACCGGCCACGTGGGCCACGAACTGCACCATCCCCTCGGGGAACCACGGTCCCCAGACCGTGGCGACCTCCCCCTCGTTGATGAGGATGGGAGAATCTTCGATCTCCTCGAGGTTGTCGTACTTGAGATCGCCCTTCTCCATCCAGCGATACCCGGCCTGCACGCTCAGAGAGAGAAAAGGCATGAGGTACTCCTCGGCGCCGATCGAGAGATCGAACGTGCTCGCGCTCCCCGTCGCTTCATAGAGAAAGAAATCGCCGATCCCCTGGAGCCCGGCGTCCGGCATGAAGATCTCCACCGTGTGCTTCGCCCACGCCCGGCCGACCCCCGCCGCGAGATAGATCTCGCGCTTCTCGACTCCCCCGAAGTAGAGCCCCCGGAAGTTGAAGGCGCTCGGCAGGTAGTAGAGGGCTTTCCCCGAAACGAACCACGCTTCGTCCGCGATCGAGGCGCCGAACCCGTAGTCCGAGAAGCGGGTGGCGCTCCCCGTTCTGCCCCCCTCCATCTCCAACCCGAGCCGGCCCCCGAGGCCCGGAACGACGATCGACTCGGGGAGCTTCAGGCGCGCTCCCGCGTACACGTCGAACACCGGGCGGAGGTCTTCGAAGGAATCGTTCCTCCAGCGAATGTTGAGTCCGGTAACGTTCTCGAACTCGGTCGCGAGGTTGTCGTAGGCCGACTTGATCGTGATGATGTTCGCCGCTTGAGCCTCGGTGGTCTTCAGTCCTTGCTGGGAGGTTCCGACGCCGAACGTCACCGACCAGAGCTTCTCCTTTTCCGCCACGATGGCGTCCAGATCGAGCTCGATCAGGTCGGGATCGAACAGGTCGTCCGGGGCCGGCGGCCTCCGGAGGTCGCCCGCCTGTGCGAACGAGACCACGGCCAAGACGGCGAACAAGAGGAGCATGGATCGCATGAGGAAGACCTCCTTCCGGACGTCCGACTATACTTCAGCCCCCTTCACCCTGTCAATCCGCCCGCGGCCCGCTTCCCCCCGACAAAAGAACCGGGGGGCCCGCCCGTCCGGACCCCCCGGCCTGGTCTCCACACTGTGCGATGGTCCTACGGGATCTTGACCTCGATCCGGCGGGGAAGCGCCTCCTCCGCCTTCGGGACGCGGATCGTGAGCACGCCGTTCTCGTACGTGCTCTCGATCTTCGAGGCGTCGGTCCCCTTCGGAAGCCGGAAGACCCGCTCGAACGAGCCGAAGACCCTCTCGGTCCGCCGGTAGCCCTCCGAATCCTCGTCCTTTCCGACGTTCCGCTCTCCCTTGATCTCCAGGCTGTTCTCCTGGACGGTGATCCTGACGTCTTCCTTCCTCATCCCCGGGAGGTCCATCTCGATGCGGTAGGAGTCCTTCTCCTCCGCCACGTCCGCGCGGGGCGCCCAGCTCCCGCCCCATCCCTGATCCGCGGCGCGGCCCGTGTGGAGAAGGCCGTCGAAGATCCGATCCATCCAGAGAGCATCTCTCGCAACCGGGTTCCATCTGACCAGCGTCATGTTCATCGTCTCCTTTCCTCTCTTGTCTCGGTTCGATCGGAGGTTCAGCCTCCGTTCTGTCGTCACGGTCCCTCTTCATATCAAGCCCCGTGCCAGATGGTTCACCAGGGATAAGCACCTCGTATCACATTTTCTTACATAGCGTTAACGCGAGGTCCGGAAACGGGGTCTCGCGCCTGTTCTCTTGATAATGCCATAATGGCAGTTTTGTCGTCATAAGAGAGCGCGCGAACAGCCAAAACAGCATGGTCCGGCGGATCTCCCCGGTCTTGACAGGGGAACCGGCGCGGCTCCAACATGGTGAATAGACCTGCCGGCCGAGAGCCGGCCACCTCGTCCTGCGACCGGTGCGCCGCGCAGGAAGCTCGAACCTGTTCACTCTCGACGGGGTTGCCGTCGAAAATCGCCCGCGGACCGCGCGCCCCGCGGCCCGAGCGCAAGAGGGGTTTCCTCATGAGAAGAGCCGCCGCCGTTCTCCTTTGCCTCCTGGCACCGGTTTCAGCCCTTTCCGGGGTCCTGCGGGTCCCGGAATCCCACGAGACGATCCAGGCCGCGGTGGATGCGGCCGGGCCGGGGGACACCGTCCTCGTCGCCCCCGGGACGTACGTGGAGAACGTCGCGATCAAGATGAAGGACGGGCTCGCCCTCATCGGCGAGGAGGGGTGGGAGAAGACGGTGATCGACGGAGACTCGAAGAACTCGGTCGTCTACGCGGATTCCAACTCCGGAACCCTCGTTTTCTCCGGCCTCACGCTGAAGGCGGGAGACGCGAAGCTGAACGGAGGCGGGCTCGCCGTCCGCAAGACGGCGACCGTCGTGCGCGGCTGCCGCTTCGTCGGCAACCGCGCCTACAACTCGGGCGGGGGCCTGAACCTTCTCAACTGCCCGAACAACACCGTGGAGGACTGCCTCTTCGAGCAGAACGAATGCAAGGACGAGGCATCCGCCGTCTCGATCATCGGCGGGCGGGGAACCATCGCCGGGAACACGATCCGCGAGAACACCGGAGCGATCGCCGTCGTGTTGATCCAGTCGGGATGCGTGGTGCGGAACAACCTCATCGTCCGCAACCTCTGCACGGACTTCGGAGCGATCGCGCTGCAGTTCGCGTTGAACACGGTCATGGAGGAGAACACCATCGCCTACAACAGCGGGATGGAGGGGATGGGCGCGGTCCTCGCCCAGTTCGGGGACCTCCGCATCGAGAGAAACATCGTCTGCGGCAACAAGGGCGTCTCCGGAATCCAGGTCGAGACGACCGACATGCTCATCCGCCTCGCGGAGAACAACGTCTGGGAGAACGACGGAGGACCGTACATCGGCGCGGAGCCGAGCCCCGGAGATCTCGCGGCCGATCCGATGTTCTGCGATGCCGAGGAGAACGACTTCCGCCTGAGGAGCGGTTCCCCCTGCCTCCCGACCACCGACCGTCCTCGGAAGATCGGCGCGCTCGGACAGGGGTGTCCCTAGCCCGGAAGTACCTTCCCCGCCGGAAGGTCAAACCGGAGTCCGGTCGTTCGGGGCCGAGGGGAGGCGCCCTACTCCTTCGTTCCGTGAAGCACGAGCTCGAGGTCGGCCGCGTAGTCGAACTCCGGGTCGTTCTCCGAGTCGTGACACGCGGTGCAGCGCTCCCTGCTCGACGGGAAGAGGTACTTGAGGGCGGGATCGCGGTCCGAGTCCGCAACCGGCTCCCCGCGCGCCCACCGCACGTGGTCGCTTCCCGAACCGTGGCACGACTCGCACTGCACGTTCACCATGCCGGGCGTCTTCTCGTACGAGTGGAAACCGTTGAAGAACCCGTACCCCGTCACATGACATTTCAGACAGTTGGGGTTGTAGTCCTGGCTCTCCTTGACGATGGGCTCCATGGCCCTGGAGTGCCCCGTCCTCTTCCACTGGTGGTACTCGAGCGCGTGGCACTCCGAGCACGCCTCGGCGCCGAGGAAGCGACTCACGTCGAGCTGGCTCGTCGCGGGAACGACATCCTTGCCGACCTCCTGAAGCTCCGAGTTGTAGCGCTTCACGAGCTCCGCGAGGACCGGATCGTCCTCGATCGAATCGTCCATCTCCTGGGCGCGCCCCTCCATCCTCTCGACCTTCATCTTCTCATCGAGATAGATGTCGACGACGCCGAGATATTTCCCCTCGTCGCCCGGCATGACGAGCGGGATGTTGTTCACCAGGTAGGGCTCCCGCTTCACGTTCGCGCCGTTCCCGACGATCATGAGATCGATGCCGCTCACGTTGCGGGCGAGGTCCCGCGCGTGCAGCCAGCCGGTGTGGGCGAGACAGACGATCAGATCGCACTTCGGCCTCAGCTCCTCCAACATTTCCCTGGCCACAATCGCCGGATCCGTGATGACGAGCCGATGCTCCCCCTTCTCGCGGTCCCATGGAAGCCCGGTGGTCTCGTCGAGAGGCCGCACGACGCCGAAGATCCCCACGCGGAGCCCCCCCCACTCGAACCCGAGGAATCTTTTCGGCGCGAGCCTTTTGATGATGAAGGGCTTGAGAAAGCGCTCGCCGGTTTCGAAGTAGGAGACGTTGGCGGAGATGATCGGCACGCCGGTTTCCCGCATTCGCCGGAGAAGGAAGTCCTGGCCGAGGAGAGCGTCGCTCGAGCCGAAGTTGACGCAGTCGACGTTCATCAGGGAGTACGCCTCGAACAGGTAGTTCGCCCGCACCTCCTCGAGCGCGCCGCGCGCACCGATCATGTCCCCGCAATCGAGATGGAGCACCGACGCGGAATCGTTCGCGGCCGCGAGGTTCACGTAGGCGGCCCGCCGGGCCACCCCGCCCTTCCGGCGCGACTTTCAGCCGCACGGTTCGAGGCTGCCGACGACGTCGCTCGAGAAAAAGACGCTGAGTTTCCTGGGGCTCTTGTCGGTCGTTTCGAAGCAGCCCGCCAGGGGGAAAAGCAGGAGAAGGGCCAGGAGGCCGGCGAATCCGATCCTGATTCGTCGCTTCGACATCATTCTCCTCACGCGCGGTTTGTATCTCCGTGTTTCCGCCGGGGGGGGATGGGCCGTCGACTACGAGGCACCCGCGTGGGCGGGGCCCGGTTCCCGGACACGAACGATAGCATACAACCGGGACCCGCGGACGGCAACGGCGGCCGGCTCCCTGGGATCCTCTTCCTCGCCTATCGAGGCAGCGCCCCCTCGAGGATCCACGCCGGGGACGGAGGAAGGCGGACGATGGAGACGTCGACAAGGCCCGCCTCCTCCATCTCGCGCCGGAAGGTCTCGGGGGGCGGGAAGGCGGACATCGATTCGGCGAGGTATCGGTAGGCGCCGGGAGATGAGATCGACCCCCCGAGGAGGGGGACGATCCGCCGGAGGTAGAAGCGGACCGCCGCCCCCTCGATCCCTCCCGCGGGCGCGGCGAGATCGAGGACGACGACCCGGCCGCCCGGACGGACGGCGCGGGCCATCTCGCGGATCGCCCGCGCGCGGTCGGGCACGTTCCGGATGCCGAAGGCGATCCCGGAAGCGTCGAAGGATCGGTCGCGGACCGGCAGCCTCTCCGCGGCCCCCTCGGCGAAGAGAACCGGCGCTCCCGCTGCGGCGGCCTTCTCCCGGGCGCGGCGGAGCATCGGGGTCGAGAAGTCGATTCCGAGGACCAAGCCGCCCGGGACCGCGCGGGCCGCCTCGATCGAGAGATCGCCGGTCCCGCAGGCGACGTCGAGGACGCGCCCTCCCTCCCCGACGCGCATCCGCCGGACCGCCTCCCGGCGCCAGCGAACATCGAGCCCCAGCGAGAGGATCCGGTTCAAGAGGTCGTAGCGGCCGCTGATCCGGTCGAACATCTCGCGCACCGCGGTCCGCTGGCGCTCGAGGGCGCCCCCGCCGTCGCCCAGGGCGGCCGCCCCGTCCGGGCGGGGCTCGGTGCCCGCATCTGCGCTTCCTTCGCCACGATCGAGGTGCCTAGCCTGGATCAGACACGCGTTTTCATCGCGAGGACGCGGAGCGCGAGCCGAGAGGCCGACCGGGACGAGCCGCTCCCAAAGGCGTAGCCCCAGAGCTACGTTGAGGAAGCGGCGACGGAAGGGAGGCCTCGCAGGCGTCCCCTCGTGCGACCGAGGCGGGCACCCGTCCCGGAGGGACGGGTCGCCGAGGAAGCTCCCGAAGCGCGGAAGCGCAAAAGGAGATCCGCGGCCGCAGCAGGAAACGCGTGCCTGATCCAGGCTAATCATCCCTTGATCACCGCGAGAGGCTTGAGCCGCGCGACCTTCCGCGAGAGACCGGCCCCGTGCACGACGTTCACCACCTCGTCAATGTCCTTGTACGCCTCCGGCGCCTCCTCGACGAGGTTGCCGCGCGACCGGGCTCGGAACCGGACCCCCGCCTCCTCGAGGCTCCTCTCGAGATCGCCGAGCCGGATCCCGCGCTTCGCCTCGGAGCGGCTCTTCCTTCGGCCCGCCCCGTGGCACGTGCTGCCGAAGGTCTCCTCCATCGCCTTCTCGGCGCCGACCAGAACGTACGAGCCCGAGCGCATGTCGCCGGGGATCAGAACCGGCTGCCCGACGCCCCGATACGCATCGGGAAGATCGGGATGACCCGCCGCGAACGCACGCGTCGCTCCTTTCCGGTGGACGCAGAGCCGTCGCTCTTCCTTCCCAATCCTATGAGTCTCGATCTTCGCGATGTTGTGGGAAACGTCGTAGAGGAGGCGGAGGTCCGATCCCGGAAAGACGCGGGAGAAGACCTCGCGCGAGAGGTGCAGCAGATACTGGCGGTTCGCCCACGCGAAGTTCGCCGCCGCCGACATGGCGGCGAAGTAGCGCTGGCCCGCGGAGGATCGGATCGGAACGCAGGCGAGTTGCCTGTCGGGGATCGGGACCGCGTCCCTCCCCGGCTTCTGCATCACCTGGAGGAAATCGGTCGCGACTTGATGTCCGAGGCCCCGCGACCCGCAGTGGATGAGAAGCGTGACGCCCCCCTCCCGCAGGCCGAACGCGCGGGCGACCTCCGGCTCGTAGATCGTCTCCACGTACCCGACCTCGAGAAAGTGGTTGCCCGACCCGAGCGTTCCGACCTGGTCCCGTCCCCGCTCGTTCGCCCGGGCGCTCACCGCGTCCGGGTCGGCCGATGAGAGACAGCCTCTCTCCTCGGTCCTTTCGAGGTCCTCCTCGCGCCCGGCGCCGCGGCCCACCGTCCAGCGGGCGCCCTCGCGCATCACCGCCTCCGTCTCCCGGGCGCTCAGCCTGAGATCGCCTCCCCTTCCGACCCCGCAGGGAACACGCGCGAAGAGGGCGGAAACGAGGGCCTCCGCGTGCGGGGCGACCTCCTCGCGGTCGAGATTGCAGACCGCGAGGCGCACCCCGCAGTTGATGTCGTAGCCGACGCCTCCCGGCGAGATGACCCCCTCGTCCATGTCCATCGCGGCCACGCCGCCGATCGGGAAGCCGTACCCCCAGTGAATGTCGGGCATCGCGAGGGATCGTCCGACGATGCCGGGGAGGTGCGCCACGTTCGCGACCTGCTCGAGGCTCCGGTCCCTCTGGATCTTCTCGAGGGCCGCGCGGTCGGCATAGATCACCCCCGGGACCCTCATGCCCCCCCTCTTCTCGAGCCGCCACCGATACGGCCCGCTGGGGATCAGATCCGCCATCCGAACACCTCACACATCAAAGAGAATCGTCCCGCGCCACGTCCCGTTCCCCTCGGCGATTCTGAGACCGTGAAAAGTGGCCGCCTTCACCTCGCGCGCCAGCGGCGGAAAACAAGGCCCCCGGGAGACCCCGGCGTGCTCGGCGACGAGCGAGCAACCCCGAATCTCCAGCGAGCGGACGGTCGCGGGGAAGAAGACGCCGCCGGTTACGAGGTAGATCACCTCGTTCAGCCAGGAGACGAGAAGCGCCTCCGCGTCGTCCGCCTCGAGCCGAATCGTCCGCCGATCGCTCTCCTCAGGCGGATCCCCGTCGATCATCGAGCGGGCGACCGCCTCCGCCGCGAGGACGAAGAGACGCTCCCGAGAGACGGCCCGCACCGCGAGCCGGAGATCCGCGTCGTGCCCGAGCCAGCGCACCCCTTCCCGGCGCCTCTCCTCTTCCATGGTCCCCGCCCCCTTCCGATTCAGTATAGACGAGATCCGAACACCCCCCAACGGATGCGGCAGTCCCCGGGGCGGGATCTCCATGACCGGGAAGATGACCTGCTTCGTCTCGCCGAGGAGTGCGAGGAGAAGGGGGAGACGGCCCGGCGCGCGGTCAGGAATCGATCTTGTAGCGGAGGATCTTGTTGCGGAGCCCTTTGCGGGTCAGCCCGAGGTGTCGGGCAACGCGGGACTTGTTCCCGTCGTGCTGCCGGAGCGCCTCGCGGATCACCCGTCCCTCGAGGTCCTCCACCATTCTCGCGAGGTTCCTCTCCCCTCCGACGGGAGCCGCCCCGCCGGACCGGGCGAAGGCCACGAGCTCGTCCGACAGGGAGTCGATTCCGATCGTCTCGCCCGGGGAGGCGAGGGCCACGGCGCGCTCGATTTCGTTCTGAAGATCGCGGACGTTGCCGGGCCACGCGTAGCGGCTGAAGAGATCGACCGCCGCCTCCGCCAGCCGGACCCCTTCCTTTCCCATCGAATGGGAGAACTTCGCGAAGAAGTGCCCGGCGAGGATCGGAATGTCCTCCGGGCGCTCGCGCAGAGGGGGAAGCTGGATGGAGATCACATTCAGTCTATAATACAGGTCTTTCAAGAAACGCTTCTTCTCGACCTCCTCGCGGAGATCCCGGTTCGAGGCGCAGATGATCCGGCACTCGACGCGCCTGAGGTCGACCGAGCCGACCGGCTTGAACTCCCTCCGGTCGACGACGCGCAGGAGCTTCTCCTGGAACCTCCGGCTGGTCTTGTCGATCTCGTCGATGAAAACGGTCCCGCCGTCGGCCACCTCGAAGAGGCCCTTCTTGGCGGCACCCGCCCCCGTGAACGCGTTCTTCGCGTGCCCGAAGAGCTCGCTCTCGAGGATCGTCTCGGTGAGATCGGCGCAGTTGATCGTGACGAAGGGCGCCGGGTCGCCGCGCGAGATCTCGTAGGCGAGAAGCCCCTTCCCCGTTCCGGTCTCCCCCTGGAGGAGGATCGTGGCGTTCACCCCGCTCAGCTTGCGCAGCATGGCGAGGATCTCGAGCATCCTCTTGCTCCGCGTGACGATTCCGGCGAAACCCGCCTCGGTCGCTCCCGCGGAGGAAGCGCGCGGAGCAGGAGGCGCCGATCCCGCCTCCCGGGCGACGCCGACGAGGAACTCGAGATCGCGGCGGAGGAACGGCTTCCCCGCCGGGTCGATCGGCCGCTCCAGATAGACCCCCGCGTCCCCCGCCCCGGTCGGAGCGATCAGGCAGGTACGCGAGCCGCGATTCCCGCCTCCGCCGATGGAGATAAACGGCTTCACGAGACCGCCCGACAGCCATTCCGCCTGCGTCTCTCTGAGGAGGCCGAGCGCTTCGGCCGGCCGGATCCCGTGGCGGTCGCCCAGGACGAAGGAGCCGTCTTCGCTCCGCTGGAAGAGAAAACCGCGGTCGGCGTTCAGCTCGTGAATCACGCGAACGAGCACCGACTCGGGGTCGCGGACCGATTCCCGCAGCGCGAGGAAGCGGTTCGACTCGGAGAGTGAGCACTCCGCGAAACGCTCCTCGATGGAGCGCCGGAGACGCTCGATCTCGGCAGCCTCGTGCCCCGGGGGGTCTCCATCACTCAGCCGCTCCGCCTTTTGAAGCAGCACGACCGCGTCCTCGAGGCGATCCGTGCGGATCTTCAGCCGTGCGAACTCGATGAGCACCCGCGCCGAGTACATGTTGAGGCCGAGGCGGCGGAAGATCGCCTCGGCTCGAACCAGCTCCGAACGTGCGCACCCGACATCGCCGTTCTCGCTCGCAATCCTTGCCGACTCGAGAAGCGATCTCCCCAGGTCGAAGGGAATCCCGCACGCCTTGAAGATCCGGACGCTTCGCGCCGCGTAAAAGGCGGCCCGTTTGGCGTTCCCCTGAAGCCGGGTCCCCGCGGCAAGAGCGCGAAGCCCCGATCCCACGAGCCGCATGTCCCGGATGCTCGCGGCCGCGCGGAGGGATTTCTTGGCCAGTGCGATCGCCTCCGCCGGGCGGTTCGAAGCCGCCGCCTCTTCGCACAAGCGGCGATTGATCTCTGCAACGTGATCGCTCTTCTCCCCGATCCGCTCCGCAACGGAGAGGGACCTTCCGAGGAGGGCGCGCGCGGATCCCCGGCGCCCCCGATCGAGGCACCAAGCGCCGAGCTCCTCCCAGGATGCGGCGATCTCCCGGCGGTTCCCGTTCGCCTTCGAGAGGCGGAGCGCCTCGAGAGCGTGCCGCCTCGCCTCGCTCCACCGCCTCTGATGGCGGGCGATCCGGGCGAGCGCCAAGGAGCAGAGCGTGACGCCCATGTTGTCCTTGACGGCCCTTGACATCTGAAGGCTCCTCTCCGTTCGGCGGCGGGATCCCTGCCAGTCTCCCCGCCGGAACTGGATGAGGCCGAGGTTCAGCATGCGGAGCGCCACGCCGGCGTAGTTGCCGAAGCGGCGATCGATCTCGATCGCGTTCTTCAGCGCCTGAGCCGCGTTCTCCCACTGGCAGAGGTCCTTGTAGGCGACGCCGAGGTTGTTGTACGCCTTCGCGATCCCCTCCTCGTCGTCGATTCGGCGATACGTGGCCAGAGAGTCCTGGAAGTACCGTACCGCCTCCGAGAGATTCCCCTGGCGAAGGAAGATCGACCCGCAGGTGAGCTGGACGGAGGCGATTTCCCGGTTCTCGTTCGTGTGCCGGAGGACGTCAAGGGCGCGGAGGGAGTAAGCGAGCGCGTCCCGCTGATTCCCGATCCGGCGGTTGATCTGTCCGCCGAGCGCGTAGATCCGTCCGGCAAGAAGAGGTTCGTCGGCCGAGCTCGCCAGCCGTTCGGCTTTCTGGGAAAGGCGAAGCGCGTTCTCCAACTCCCCCATCGCGAGGTGGGCGCGGGAGGTCTTGTAGCAGACGCGCGCCCGGTCCGCTCCCGAGAGGGTGTGCCAGAGAGCCGAGGCGGCGATCTTCTCGTACTGGAGGAGTGCCTGGTCGTAGCCGTCCGAAGCGAAGTAGATGTCCGCGAGGTTCTCGAGAAGGCCGACCTCCCTCAGCCGGTCCCCCTCCGAACCCGCCTTTTCGATTTCCTCTCTGACCCGGTCCAGCCGATCGCCGGGGCCCATGGAAACCTCCTCGAAGTCCTCGCGCGGGAGGGCCCGCCACGCGCGCCGCGCCGTGGTTCCGCCGTGAGCCGCGCGCCGCAGGCCTACAGACCGATCAAGCGGACCATCCGGAAGAAGCTCCGGATCAGCGTGCTCGCCTGCGAACCGCCGGCCGTGAACGCCTCCTCCGCCTGGTGTCCCGGTCCCGCGCTGACTCCCTCCAAACCATCGGGGTCCACCTCCTCCGGAGTAACGGGCCGGGGATCCGGGTACGGATCGATTCCGAAGGCGACGGGAACCGCGAAGGCGAGGAGAAGCGCGACGACCAGGAGGACGCTAGACAACCGCCGAAGCATGAACGCCTCCTCTCTCAGGGCAGGAGATGGATACTCGAGAACCACCCCGTTAACTTCATTATACTCAACCAGGTTCAGGTGTCAAGGCGGTTCGCGCGATCCCCCATCTCCGGCATGCGGGCCGCGATGGGGAAAGGGGCCCGGAGGTTCTGGGCGATCCGCCCCCTCCGGACCCCACAGGCCGGTCACCCCCTGGCGCGAAGAACGCTCCGATCACCGACCTCTCAATCCCAATTCATTAACAAGATTCGTCTTACAGATCCTCCTCCTTCTCGCCCCCGACCCCATCGGGTCGCGCCTCGCCGTTCGGATGGCCGAGCTGCTTGCGCTCGGGCTTCGCAAACTCTTCCTCTCCGTTCGGCGGGGCCAGATCCGCGGCCCTCTCCCAACCGGCGTTCACCGCGCAGAACCGGGCGATCGCGAAAGCCAACACGAAGTAGCCGAAGAGAACTCCGAGTATGATCGCAGCCTTCATTTACATACGCGAGACCCCCTTTCCGTTCGGAGGGATCAGAACTACCCGATAAGTAGATCTGCAATTTCGGTACCAGAGACTCACCCCTCGACGATTGAGCGATCCCCCGGAGACCGATCTATGTAATGGAATAGCTGTGAATGGGTTAGGAGAGACCGCGACCTCGACCGTTCGGGGACTCCCGGACCGTGGTTCGCTCAACGAGCGCACCGCAGGTGACCAAGTAGCCAACTGCCGGTTACTAAGTATCCAGACGAGGCCCGAAGTGCCCTGCGGGATAAGGTGTCGGCGGGAGGGCTTACGCCCGATTTCAAGTCTAGCAGAATCGTCGCGCACATGCGAGCCTTTTTCTTTCGCGCGGGGACGGCGCCCGGTCGATCTCAGCCTCCGAGAGACTCGAGAAGTGCCCTGACCTCAGGCGCCCGTGCGTGGTCGGGCGCCATCTCGAGAAAGCGGCGGAGGTGAACGATCGCCTCTCGCTCGCGGCCCGACTGAATGAGGGCGGAGGCGAGGTTCCCGTGAACCTCCGCCTCCTCCTTCTCTAGGACCATCTCCCGAAGAAGCGCGATCCCCTCCTCCTCGCGACCCGCCTGGCAGAGAAGGACCCCGAGGCTCATTCGAATCTGCCGGTTCCCCGGATCGGCCCGAACGCCGTTCATGAGATCGAGCACTCCCCGCGGGAAGTCGCCGCGCATCCCGGCGAGGATCCCTCGATGGAGAAGGGTCTCGGAGTCGCCGGGCGCGAGCTCCAAGATGGCGTCGCAGAGAAGAGCCGCCTCGTCGAGGAGCCCCCGTTCGCGGTACAGGGAAGCGACGGAGCGAAAGAACCCGATGAACACCCGGTCGCCCGCCCCGGCCGGATCGAGCCGGATCTCGGGACGCGGCGGGGCAGCCGGATCACGGCGGTAGACATCGATTGCCGGACCGGCTCCCGCGGGGGAAGCGAACCGCATGACGGGCCGGTAGCGCCTCTCGACCTCCTCGTAGAACGCGCGCTGAAGAGGGAAGCGCTCCGGATCGCTCCGGTACCTCCCGTAGATCCCCTCGCAGAGCACGATGTACTCGAACCACTGGTACGGCTCGAATCGATAGAAGCGCGCGCCCCTTTCCACGTCGATCGAGAACGAGGGGAGGATCGCCGTCCGATACCACGGCTCGGCCGCCGTTCGGGCGAGAAGCGTTCGGCGGATCGGGGCGAACTCATCCGACTCCGCGTATCTCCGGATCTCGCTCGACGACCGCAGGTTCGGTCCGTGCGGCTCGAGCAATACGGCCGCGCCGAAGGGCACGGTCGCCTCGATCCACTCGCGCGCCTCCGTCCGCGTGTCCCTCATCCCGAGGCGGGCAGCCGTCCGCGCCGTCGAAAGGGCGGGCGAGAGAAGAAGCAGAAGAACCGCCGCCGCATGGAGCGCTCTTCTCCCGCGAACGCCTGCCGGAAGCGCCCGGTCGAGAAAGATGGACGCCAGAAGGGCGAGGGGCGGAACGACGGGGAGGACATAGTGCGGCGCCTGCATCCGGCTCACGGAGAGGAGCACGAAGAAGAGCACGGGGAGCGGCACGAAGAGCCGCTCGATTCCCCGGGGGCGCAGAGCGGCCGCCCCGAGCCCGGCAATTGAAAGCAGAAAGAGGGGCCGGCCGAACCCGAGCGAGAAGAGGTCGAACGCGCCCGCGACTCCCTCGCCGGTCCCCCCGAAGTGGCCCTCCCGCATGTGGACGCCCTCCGCGCCGAGATCGCGGAGGAACGAGGCGAAGTCGAGGAGGACGTAGGGGCTGGCGACGAAGAAGACCGCCGCGGCGGCGAGGAGCCCGACAAGAACGCGCCTGACCCGGAACGGGCCCACCCGAAGACGCTCGGCGAGCGGCAGGTTGAGGAGGAAGAAGCCCCCGGGGTACTTGGTCGCCGCGGCGAGACCGGCCGATGCGCCCGCGAGGAAGATCGACCGCGGGCGCTCGCCGCCCGCGTGCCGGGCGGCGAACAGGTAGGAGAGAACGACGAAGAAGGTCACCGCGACGTCCACCTCGACGAATCGGGACTTTTCGACGTGCAGAGAGTGGAAGGCGAGGAAGAGCGCCGCGGGGACCGCCACCCGCTTCCCCCCCGCCCGGAGCCCGACCGCGTAGAGAACGAAGACCGAGGCGGCCCCGAGGAGCGCGGTCAGAAGGCGGCCGGCCCCGACGAAGAGAGAGGGCTCCAGGAAGTAGGCCGCTTGAAATGCGGCGGCGTCCGGCAGCGCCCCGCTGATCGCGCCGCCGGCCCGCACAAGCGCCTGCACGGCGAACTGAAGATAGAAGTAAAAGGACGGATAGTTGAAGAAGTGAGGATTGAAATCAAAGGAATCCCCGCCCCACCCCCAGAAGCCCCACGCCTTCTGAACGGAGGTCGCCTCCTCATAGATGTCGGGGAAGCCCCAGTCCAACTGATAGAGGCGGACGAGGAGCGCGAGAACGGCGAGCAGAAAGCCGAGGAGGTAGGGAATGCGCGCGCGCCGCTTCACCGGAATCCTCCGAAGGGGGACGCCTCCGGCCCGGACGCGCGCCCCGCGCGCTCACTATACCGCGTGCGCCGGCCCGGCGGGAAGGCGGAGGGGTTTCGGTGCCGGGTTTCCGTATCGGTGCCCGGCTACTCAATTCCCCGCAACCCGGAATTGAGTAGCCAGGCACCGCGAAGGCACCGAAACGAAAACCGCACCGGCGCCAAGACCGCGGCAACGAAACCGATTCTAGGTTCGGCGCGACTCTTCCTCGAGGGACCTCCCATACCCCTCTCGGCTCGGGGAGCTTTCCGGTTTCTCCATCGGATCGATGCCGTCCACGGTCCGCTCCCATCGCGAGTTGATCGCGCAGACTTTCCCGACGACGATCGCGATCAGGACATAGACCGCAGCGAGAAGGATCAGCCAGAGAAGGATCATCCCGCCCCCTCCTTGGAGCGAAGGCTCTCCCGTTCCTCTCCCAGGCGCTCGAAGAAGCGCTCCTCTTCCGCCGTCGGACCCTTTGTCGTGAGGGCGGTCTCGATCACCTTCATCCGGCTCCTCTCCCGCTCCACGAGGAAAAGACGGCGCCCGTCGGTGCTCTCCAGATCGCGAACGCGAAGGAGCACGAGCTCCGAAACGGCGAGCCCCGCCATGGCGTCGACGAAGGAGGGAGAGAAGTCCTCGCCGAGAACGACGAGGTGGAGGCCCCGGCCCGGGTCCAGATCCCGATCGTGGAACGCCCGGCGAAGCCACTCCCCGCGGCTCCGCACGAAGGAGACGATCCGCCCCTGCCGGTAGAAGGTTCTCGTTTCGTCCTCGAGGAGGTCGATCACGCTCACCGTGCCGTCGCTCCGCCCGCCGAGAATCGGGATCTCCTCCCCGTCGGGGAGGGGAACCCATGTGGCGAGGATCTCGAAATCGTCCGCGACCACGGCCGGATGCTCGGCCAACCAGGAGATCAGGTCGCCGTGGGCGTTCTGGCGCGAAACGATGAACGTCGTCTCTCCGGGAGGGACCTTCCTCATGGCGCCCCTCCGAGCACGACGGTCAGCCGGCGGACCAGGGGATCCACCCCGCCCTCCCGGCGCTCGCGCATACGCTCGAGCCTCGCCGCGAGGAGCCCGGCGACCACATCGGGATCGCCCCCGCCCCAGACGGCAAGACGCCACCCGAGGAACCTCGACGCCGCCTCGGCGAGCCGTCCCGGCGCGACCCGGCCCCACGCGCCGCCTGCCCGATGGACCGGAACGAGCGTGGGGAGCGTCCCCCCCTCGGCTCCCGACAGCTCGCGAAGGAAGAGGTACGCGCGCCGGAGATCGGGCACCTCCTCGCCGAAGAGAAGAAGCGTGGTGTCGCCGTTTCGAAGAAGCGCGCGGTTCTCCACCGCCCCCTCTTCGGCCAGGAAGAAGAGAAGGGGAGGATCCTCGCCCGCGCGGATCCGCTCGAGGAGATCCGCGCCCGATAGCTCTCCCCCCCCCTCCCCCTGCACCTTGTAGAGTGCTTCCCCCGAATCGATCCGGAGGGACGGGAAGCCGCGCTCCTCGAGCCGAGCGCGCAGAGAGACGAGGAACTTCTCCCCCGGGGGACCGGCGAGGTTGGCGATCGGAACCAGCGCCCGAGGAGAGGGCTGCGGCGCGGACCGGACCGCGGCCGCGTGCGCCTCGGGCACGCGCGCGGAGAAGTAGACCCGGGACAGGTCGTTCAGCCGGCGGGCTTTCGCGTCCGCCTCGGCGGGGGAGCGCCGGGCGGGGATCATTTGTCACCGACGAGGACGACCGAGTTGCGGAACCCTGCCTCCCCGTACTCGTGGACCTCGTTTGCCGGGTCCTCGATCCACTCCCCGTCCACGACGTAGCGGTACTGATGGGACCCCTTCGGGACGCGGAGCCGCATCGACCAGATACCGCTGATCGGGTCCTGCTTCATCTCGCCGCGGGAAGGATCCCAGTCGTTGAAGCGCCCGGCGACCTGCACGCGCCTCGCGCCAGGGGCGCGCAGCCGGAACACAACCTCCTCGCCGCGAACGGAGGGGCCGAAGAGCTTCTCCTCCCACTCCCCGAGGTTCTCCACCTCCACGACCGGAGCGCTCTCCACGATCTCGGTCGCGAGGGCCATGTAGTCGTTGTCCAGCTTCGAATGCCGGTGCGCCCTGCCGACGGGGAGCCCCCTCGCCGCGGAGTCCTTCGCGACGACCGAGTGATGGATCAGCGTCTCGAAGAGCTGCTCTCCGAACCGCGCGGAGAGCGCCTCGAGGAACTCGCGCGCGTAGCGAGTCTGCCCGTGAAAATCCGTGGCCAGCACCCGAACGAGGACTCTCCGCCCGGTGTTCCGCTCGACCATCTCGACCGTCTCGAGAAGCCTCTCGAGCCCGTGCATGGAGAAGCTCGATGTCTCGACCGGGATGATCGCCTCGTCCGCCGCCACGAGCGCGTTGATCGTGAGGAACCCGAGGCTCGGCGGGCAGTCGACCAGAACGTAGTCGTACGCGCGCGGAAGCCCCGAGAGCGCCTGACGGAGCCGGAGCTCCCTCTCAGGCTCTCCGGCGAGCTCCTGCTCGAGCGAGGCGAGAGAGATGTTCGCCGGGACCACGTCGAGCTTGTCCGAGAAGGGGAGGAAGATCTCGGAGATCGGGAGCGACGGCCGGATCAGGGTGTCGCGGACCGTGCGGTCGAGGAGGTCGGTGTCGAAACCGAGCGCCAAGGAGGCGTGCCCCTGCGGGTCGAGATCGACGAGCAGGACGGTCTTCCCGAGCTCGGTCAAGGACCAGGAGAGGTTGACGGCACTGGTGGTCTTCCCGCACCCCCCCTTCTGGTTGGTAACGCAAACGGTGTTCATAGGCGCCCCCTCGGCTTGAAGCCCGGACCTTCGGCACATGAAACAAAAACCCGCCTCCGCGAAGGCGGGAACTCCCGACAATGGAAGGAGAAACCACACCCTCGTTCCGCGGCGCCTTGCCAGGTGCGCAAGCGAAGCATGAGCGTCGCCTCTCCTTCCGCCGTCGTCCCTTTGCTCGTCTCTGGTGCAACCCCCCTACTTGTACGGCGTTAAGCCACGCTAGTGATGTTCCGTCTCACATGTCAAGAAAAAAAGAAAGGGATCGAGCTCAGCAGATGCGGGGAAGCTGCTCGCCGGAGAGGAGATCGAGGACCCGCGCCGCTCCGATCCGGCTTCGGAGAGTGACGATCCCCGCGGCCCCCACGCCCGCCGCGCCGACGCGGCACGCCCCGGCGGAAACCGGATGGGAGCGGAGAACGGCGAGGGCCCGCCCCGCCTCCGCCTCCGGCACGAAGGCGACGAAGCGCCCCTCGTTCGCCACGTAGAGCGGATCGAGGCCGAGAATTGCGCACGCGGCGTCCACGTCCTCGCGGACCGGAACGAGGCTCTCGTCGATCCGCATGCCGAGGGCGGAGGAGGCGGCGAGCTCGTTCAGCCCGCTCGCGAGGCCCCCGCGGGTGAGGTCGCGGAGACAGCGGACCTCGATCCCCTCCCGGAGAAGGGCGAGCACGGGCGCGACGACCGGCGCCGAATCGCTCTCGATGGCGCTCTCGAACTCGAGCCCCTCTCGGACGGCGAGGATCGCCATCCCGTGCCGGCCGACGTCCCCCGAGAGGAGGATCGCGTCCCCGGCGCGGATGCTCTCCGGGCCGACGACCCCCTCGGTCTCGAGCACGCCGACTCCCGCCGTGTTGATGAAGAGCCCGTCCCCCTTCCCGCGCTCCACGACCTTCGTGTCCCCCGCCACCACGCGAACGTCCGCTGCGCGCGCCGCATCCCCCATCGACCGGGCGACGCGCCAGAGGGTCTCCATCGCCAGCCCCTCCTCGAGGATGAACCCCGCGGTCAGGCAGAGCGGCCTCGCGCCCGACATGGCGAGGTCGTTCACCGTGCCGTGAACGGCGAGCGAACCGATGTCGCCGCCGGGGAAGAAGAGGGGATGCACGACATAGGAGTCGGTGGTGACGGCGATCCGGCCCCCATCGACGGGAAGGACCGCGCTGTCGTGGCGCCTCTCGAGCTCCGCGTCGCGAAAGGCCGCGAGGAAGATCTTCTCGATGAGCCGGCTCATGAGACGCCCCCCGCCGCCGTGGGCGAGAAGCACGCGGGGGTACT
>JBDRFQ010000226.1:0-9350 GCA_043818685.1 Candidatus Eiseniibacteriota bacterium | reverse complement strand
CGGGTTCGGGACGTTCTGCCCGAGGGAGTACCTCGACGGCGGCGGATCCGCCACGCCGGTGCAGACCCACAAGACGGCCGAGGGCTCGCTCTCGTTGCCGGAGAAATCGGTCGCGGTCACCCGGTAGTACCCGTGGCCCGCGGCGCCCACGTCCATGTTGCTCTCGATCGTGTGTCCGACGAGCTCCGCCTCCGTGAACTCGGGATCGTCCGAGCGGCAGACCGAGAAGTAGTCGAAGTCCTCGTCCTGGGACTCGTCCCACGCGAGAAGCGCGGGCGACTCGATGCGGAGGTTCCCCGGGACCCCCGGCGAGAGGTTGTCCAGCGAGTAACCGCTGTCAGGGGGCGTGTCGAAGTAGATCGACGGAGCATCTGTTCCGGCCCGCACGAAGAAGACCGACCAGCATTGGCCCGCGGCGATCGTCGAGTCGCACAGGGTGGGACAGACCGCGCTGTAGCTCCGCTCGGCGTAGGCGGGGGCGGTCAGGACGTAGTCCCACTCTCCCGGCGGAAAGCCGAGCCGCGTGCGGGCGCCTTCGTCGACTCTTCTCTTCGCCCCGTCGTCGATCCGCCTCCACAAAGTGTAGTGCGTGATCGTCGTGTCCATGCCGGGACGGTCGCGATACTCGCGGAGCCATCGGACCCGTACCTGCCGGCCCTGGTCGTTCGGAACGTCCGTGACCGAATAGACCTGAAACGAGGAACAGCCGACACCGAGCGCACCGATCAGCCCGCACGCAGGATTCGCAGCAGGAGCGCACGGGGAGTCATCTCCTAATGTGAAAAGGTTTTCCTCCAGATGACAGAAGAGCGGATCCTCCTCGATGTTCCCGTTCTGCCCGAGCTGAGAGGCGATGTTGCCGGTCCAGTTCCCCCCTTCGTTCCCGAAGATGTCGCAGCATGAGAGCGACGCGCTCGGCGCGTGGAAGAACGCCTCCCCGCCCAGATTGAACGCAACGATGGTGTTCTCGATCGTTAGGCTGAACGAGGAGTTATCGGAGATCCCGCTCCCCGAGAGCGCCTGGTTCTTCGCAATCGTGCACCCCTGGAGGACCGGATTGCCGTTCGCCAGATCAAATCCGCCTCCCCCGGACGCGCTGTTCTCGTAGACCAGGCAATTCACGACCGTCGGCGCGCCGTACCTGAGGGAGAGCCCGCCTCCGTAGGTCGCCTCGTTCCCGTGGACGCGGCAGTCGGAGATCACACCCTGGAAGTTGTACAGGTAGCCACCCCCGCCGTAGAGGGAGGTGTTGGGGCTCTGCGCTGAGACCCCGCCGGTGATTGTGAGCCCCTCGATGCGCGTTCCCGGAGCGATGTAGGCGCCCGAGTAGAGGACCCGCCCCTGGCCCTGCGCATCGATCACGACGCAGCTCGTATCGGTTCTCTCGCCGATCACGTGCCGCCCGCTCGCGAGCGTGATGTCGTGCTCGTAGTAAGTTCCGCACGCGACGAGCACGGTGTCCCACGCGGCGGCCGAGTCGATCCCTGCCTGGATAGTCGGCGCGTCCCCGGTTCCGTCGGGCAGGATGTACCAGGTTCGCGCCGAGGCGGTCGAGGTGACCAGGACGACAAGGCCGGCAACGAAAAGAACGGCGGCTAGGCGCATGGCGGGCCTCCTTCCACGGGTCCGGAGCGGCAAGCGGATGGCTGATATATCGGCGAGACAGCCTGAGCTTAAAGCTATCTTACCACCAACCAAGAGCCGGATTCAAGGTCGATTCTTTGATTTCATAATCATTGAATCCCGATTTCATTGATCCAGACAGGATGGGAAGCCGCCGCCCCGCGGGCGAACGCCGGCGGGGAGCGCGGAGCGTCGGACTCCCGCCCGTACCGCTAGGTACGCGACCTGCTCGCATGCACCCTCAGCAACAGCGGAAGCGCGAGGAGATGGAGGGCGATCGAGAAGGCGATGAGGGCGGGGAGCGAGCGGTCGTAGAGAATCCCCATCGCAGCGCTTCCGAGAAACCAGGCGATGCCGAAGCCCGTGTTGAAGATGCCGTAGCCTGTCCCGCGGCGCCCGCTCGGAACGAAATCCGCGACCGCGGCGCGCACGATGCTCTCCTGCGCGCCCATCCCGATCCCCCAGAGCGCCATGCCGAAGACGACCCCCCACGGGCGGAGCGAGAACGTGAAGAGCGCGAAGAGCGACGAGACCGCCACGGCGGCCATCAGGGCGAGCATCCCTTTACGGTCGAACCATCGCCCGAAGAGGAGCGCAGCGATCGCGTCGACCCCCATCGCAAACGCGTAGAGGAGCGGGATCCAACGGTCCGCGAGCACCGCCTTCGACTTGAGGTGGAAGGCGATGAGGGGAAAGTCCGCGAACGCGGCGGCGACGAGGGCGATCGAGGCGAGGTAGAGCCAGAAGACGCGTGGGAAGCCGGCGGCGGCGGGCTCGATCGACGGCTTCTCGAGCTTCGAAGGATGCGGGTAGGTCCGCCGCCCCACCGCAAGGACGAGGAGCGCGAGGATCGCGGGGCCGAGCAGAACCGCGTACGCGCCGCGGTAGCTCCCCCGCATCGCGAAGACCAATGTCACGAGGAGCGGCCCCGCCATTGCGCCGATCTGGTCCATCATTTCGTGAAGCCCGAAGCCGAAACCCCTCCCCATCGCGTGGGTCGCGTGGGAGAGCATCGCGTCGCGCGCGGGGGTGCGCACCGCCTTGCCGAGGCGCTCGATCATCATGAGGAGCGCCGCAGCCTCCCACCGCCCGGCGAGCGCGAGCGCCGGAACGGCGAGGAGGTTCACCGCGTAGCCGATGATCGTGATCGTCCAGTAGCGTTTGGTGCGGTCGCTGACGAGGCCGGAGAGGATGCGAAGCCCGTGGCCGATCAGCTCGCCGAGGCCCGCGACGATCCCGACCGCCGTGCCGCTCGCCCCGAGAAGCGCGAGGTAAGGCCCGTTGATGCTCCGCGCGGCCTCGTACGTCATGTCGGCGAAGAGGCTCACGAAGCCGAGCATCACGACGAAGCGGAGCGCGTTCTTCCGGCCTTCGGTCACGGCGGGCTACTTCGGCCGGCCGACCGGTATGATGTACACGGGTTCTTCGTTGTCGGAGAGCTCGAGCACCTCCTGCACCGCGCGGTCGTGGAAAGCGCCCACCGGCACGGAGCCGAGACCGAGCGCCGTCGCCTGGAGATGCACGTTCTGCGCGGCGTGCCCGGCCTCCATGTCGACGTAACGGACCCCTCTCTCCCCGTACCGTTCCGCGGTGCGGTCGTAGTCGGCGCAGAAAACAAGAGAGACCGGGGTCGCCGCCACCCACTCCTGGCCGAGAGACGCGGCGGCAAGCTCCTGGCGGAGATCCCGGTCGAGGTGGGGGGAGAGCGTGTGCGTTTCGGGTTCGTAGCGGTATGTTCCGGGCGGAACGCCGTCCACCTCCCCCGCGACGAGGAGGAGCGAGAGCGGGAAGAGGCCGCCCGCGGAGGGCGCGGTCCGGTCTCCCGATTCGTCGGTCACCCCCTGCGCCGCCCAGAGGAGCTGCGAGACGACCGCGAGGGGAAGCGGGTCGCGCCCGTACTCCCTGACCGATCGCCGAGCCTGGAGCGCCGCCTCCAGCGTGCACTTCCCCGCGAAGTCGGGCGGGGGGAGCTCGATCCGGCGCGACTTGTTCCCGTCCCGCTTCTTCTCTCTCGCCATGATCTCCCTCCTTCGCGCGGAGAGAACGGGAAGAGACGCAAAGAGCGCCCCGCCCGCTCTCCCCGGAACACCGTTGCGCGGCCGCACTCAGATGTTGATCACCTTGCCCGCCTTCCACTGCGCCGCGAGAATGTCCGTCATGCCGCCGATCGTTCCGACCTCGACCTCGTCGGTCAGGCCGTAGTGGTCGAGACACGTCTTGCAGAGGACGATGTGAACCCCCTTCGACTCGAGCGACCGAAGAACGCCGATCACCGGGGAGCCCTTCACGACGAGCTTCACCCCTTCGGTGAAGAAGCTGATCGCGCCGGGGAGCATGTCGTTCTGGTCGATGAGCGTGAGATAGGTCTTGATGAGCTTCCGCTGAAGCTCCGGATCCCCCCTCCCCATCCCCTCGCCCGTGATCTGGACGAGAATCGTGCGGCCTGCCCCCGGCTCCTGCATGAACAAACCCCCGTGATACCGAACCGTCGTGTTCGATGAGCCTACACGAGAGGAGTGCCGCGAGTGAAGCGCGGAAATCGAAGCGGCCCGATAAGGACGATCCGGGCTACCTGAAGAGGGTCTTGATGGTCCCCCAGGAGCTCTCGGCGGCGGCGCTCGGCCCGGAGGTGAAGCCGCTGATCGTCATCACATAGAGAGAGCCGCATGGCACGCCGTAGAAGACGGAAGGGCCGACCCAGAACCAGTAGGTCCCGGGCTGGTACGTGCGGGTGATCGACGCCATGTCCGGAAAGAGCCCCGCGGTCGCGAACTCGAGGATCTCGTAGCTCTCGCAGCCGCCGGACCCGTCGAGGACGACGATCTCGACGAGGAAGTTCGCCGCGCATTCGAAGGTGATCGTGTTCTCCTCGGCGACGTGCAGCTCGTACCAGTCGGTGTCCCTGAACTGGAGCCCGTCGTTGAGGAAGGTGCCGCTGGTCCCGCACACGGAGAAGGCCGCGCCGCCCGGAGTCCCCGCGAGCGGACTGAACACGGGAGTCGGGTGCGTGCCGCAGCCCCCGTTGAACTGATCGTCGTAGTCGTCGTGGCAGTCCTCCTCCCCCTCGAGGAGCGCCCCGGAGGGGCAGGTGAGGATCTCGACGAAGATCTCGTGCACGCCGAGGACGTAGTTCCCGCAGTCGCCCCCGTAGCCGTCGACGACGATGTGATAGGTGTGCCCCCCCTCGAAGAGAATCGGGTAGATCTCCGACCGGAAGCCGTTCGTTCCGCACGCGTCGTCGTTGCACGCGTAGGGGTTGCCGAAGCCGTAGCCCCCATCGAAATCATAAACATAAACCTTGGTGTCGTACCCCGACTCGCACAGATCGATGATCCCGTACATCATATAGGGCGCCGCGTACTCGTAGACCACGTCGGGGGAAGTTGAGTTGGGATACGGGCACGCCTCGTCGTAGTCGTCCGCGAACCCGCAGGTGTTTCCCGCGTCCATGAAGGGGAGCGAGGGAATCGGGATCGCGTTCTCGATTGAATCCCCCTCCGTGCGCCCTCCCGGGACCGGAACGCCGCTGAGGTGATCGTCCCCCTTGACGAAGGATCTGGAGACCGAAGGCGGATCGCCCGCGGCAGGAGGGGCGACGGCGATCGCAAACAGGAACAGAGCGAGAGAGGTTCGCGTTCTCACGGCGGCTCCTTTGTCGGGTCGAGGGTATCGGGCTTGGCCGGGAGCTTCTCCCGAGGTCCGGCGCTCATGATTGTGCCACAAAACCCTTTCAATTACAAGGGGTTTCCGGGACGGGCGGGCGCGATTCGCCGCAAGATCCCGCGAATGAAGGGGTCCTTCCCCGCCATGTACGCCTCGATGTCGTGGGGAAAGCGGCGCGCGAGCTCCTGTTTGAGCCGCCCGTAGGCCTGAGCCTCCTCGGGATGCCCCAGGAGGTGGTCGCGGAACCCGAGATGGTCGCGGATGCGGGGGTGGCGGTCGCCGAAGACGTGCAGGTGGTGCGTGCGCCCTCCCTGGACCTCCCTGATGAAGAAGCGCCGCCCCGGAATGCCGTACTCCCCCATCGCCCGGTAGCCGAGCCTGGCCATCGCGCCGTTCCGGCCGTCGGCGACCCCGATGTCGCGCGCGACGCCCAGCATGTCGACGATCGGTTTCGCGGCGAGACCCGGGACCGCCGTGCTCCCGATGTGGTGGATCACGAGAAGCGCGCCGCCGAAGAGCGCGCGGAGCTTCCTCTCTTCCTCGCGGAAAAGCGAAGCCCACGCCGGATCGTGAGGAACGACCTCGATCGCCCGCCGCGAGGCGCCGTCAGGCCGCATGTTCCCTCTCAAGCCCACCGAACTCCTCTCCGTGGTCCCGGACCGATCCCTCGATCACCCGGACCGCGCGCGCGTGAACGGCCATCGGGCGGCCGGCGACCGTGTCGCTCGAGCACGGCCCCTTCCCCCGACCATAATAGGAGACGGCTCCGGCTTCGAACATCATCGTTTCGAATTCCGTTGACGAGATCATCCCGGGCGTCGTAGTGTGGGATCGGAGTATGTATGTCCTCTGAGGGATCTATGCCGCCAGCACGCTAGCACCCACATGTCCCGATCCCCAGAAACGTCCGAAACTGGATTTGTGCGATAATGTGTTCTCGAGCAACAAGTTACGGGTCCAGTTGCGGGAGCGGGAGGGAGTCATTATCTATCCTACTGATTGCCGGATCGTTGGAATAGCCCAAACGGAACAAAGGAGGTTCCCCAACAAGCGATCGCACGCGGAAAACTGTAGATCATCGGGGCGGACGGCGGCTTTCATGCGTTGTGCCGCCGTCATCGTCACGGCCCTCGCCCTCCTTCCCGCGGCCGCCGCGGCCGCCGGCATCGCGGGCGTGAGCTACACCCTTACGCCCGGGGCGGAGTGGGTCCAGTGGGACGAGGACCTCGGGCTCAAGGACGACGTTCTCTATGGAGGGCGGCTCTCGCTGAACTTCGGCCGGTACATCGCCCTCCGGGGGCACTACTTCGGCAACACGGAGATCGAGACCGATTTCTCGAGCATCGACCTCGGCACCGAAGACAGCCTCGGCGCGTTCGACACCAAGGTCGATTACGCGTCCTACGGCGCGGACGTCCAGTTCGCCTTCGGGTCGGGCCTCATGGTTCCGCTTCTGTACGGCGGGGGCGGGATCAACCGTTTCTCCCCGGACGGGGGCGAGCGATCGAACGTGATCGGCCTCAAGGTCGGCGCGGGGCTCCGCTTCGGCGTGGCGAACCGTTTCGAAGGTCTTATCTACGTGGAAGACAACATGTTCCGGCTGAACCGCGCACTCCTCCTTCCGACCGAAGGGGACACCTCGGCGGTCATGGACGCCCCGATCGATGATCCGGACAGCGACGATCTCAGGCACAACCTCGTCTTCGGGGCAGGCCTCAGCTTCTTCCTCGGCGGCTACGATCCCTCCCAGGAGACCGCGCTCGACCGGGCTTACCGCAGGCAGTTCGCGGGGGGCCTCAGCAGCGCGTCGTTCAAGTTCGAGCCGTACGCCGGCTGGATGGACTACGACAAGTCGTTCGGTTTCGACGACCAGCAGTTCGTGGGGGCCCGCATGGGCGTCGGCATCGGAGAGCTCGTCGACGTCATGGGCTTCTACTGGCGCGGCGTGGAGGGGGATTTCCGCAAGACCGAGCAGATCCAGTCCTGGGGCGGCGAGATGGACTTCAACCTCAATCCGGGCCCCGGCGTCGCGCCGCGGCTCCTGATCGGCGCCGGCAGCCTCGACTTCATGTCGGGGTTCTCGGACGACACGACCGCCGCCCCCGACGATAAGGTGGTGTTCATCGTGGGCGCCGGTCTTGACTTCAACCTGGGACGCCGGTTCCGCGCCGAGGTGAAAGTGCGGGACTACATGTTCAGCGAGACCGATGTCTCGGAGACCAGAGACCCGGACGAGGTCCTGCACAACTGGGTTTACTCGGCCGGCCTCACCTTCGGCTTCGGCGGCGGCGCCCCCGACCGCGAGCGGATCGACGAGCTCGGCCGCGAGCGCTGGGGCATGCCGCCCTCCACGAAAGAGAGGGTGCGTCGTATCCAGAGGCCGCTTGCCGTCGAGAAGGAGATCATCAGGCGGGTGCCCGCCCCGACGACCGGCGAACCGCCTGCGGATCAGATGGCCAGCCCGGTCCGCACGCATCAGGGAGACCGCGTGGTGACGCTCCCCGTCCCGACGACCGGAGAGATCTACATCCGCTACGGAGAGCCCGGCGCGGTTTCGATCGAGACGAAGGTAACGAAGACGGAAGGCGCCGCGCCGGAGAAGGCGCCCGAGGCGGTCAAGGCGGAGAAGGCCGCGGAAGCCGAGAAGCAGGCCGAGGAGAAGATCCGCACCGCCGTCCGCGAAGAGATCGAGAAAGAGATACAGGCGGAGAAGGAGCCCGCCGCACCGAAGACGCCGGCGGAGGCGGACTCGATCCGCCTGGAAAGGCAGTTCGAGAGGCTCGAAGACCGTCTCCTCGAGAAGATCGACAAGAAGATCCAGAGCGAGATCGCTCTCCAGCCCGGAGCGCCCGCGGCGCCCCAGCCCTCGACCGTCGTGGTCACGCCGGGGCAGCCGGCCGCGCCGGGGAAGGGAATCGGCGGGGTCCCGTTCAAGCGGACGCTCGGCTACACGGGAGTGAGCGTCGACGAGCCCGAGCAGTTCGTCTTCGGAGTGCGCCTCGAGATGGGCCCGGTCGGCGACAACCCGAACGTCTACTTCCTGCCCGAGCTCGGGTTCGGAGTGTTCAACGCGGGCTCGCTTCTCATCGCCGGAAACGTGCGGTGGGACGTCGGCGGCACGCTCAAGCTGAGCGGTGGGGTGAATCCGTACGTCTACGGAGGTCCGGGCCTTCTCTTCTTCACAAAGAAGGTCGAGGAGCGCGACAAGACCGAGGGTGTCTTCAATCTCGGGTACGGTCTCTCGAAGGACTTCGGCACCTGGACCGGGTTTATCGAGCACCAGGGAGTCGACATCTATAGTCTCCATCGAATTCTCGTTGGAGCGAACATCGGCTTCTAAGCCTCCTGCGGGGAGGTCCGCTTGATGGCATGCAGGGCAGCGTTCAGAATCGTCGCGGTCGCGGCCGTATTGGCCGCGGCCGCGGCGCCGCGCGCGGAGGAGGGCGTGCAAGGGCCCGATGAAGGCCCCGTCGCGACCTTCCTCGTGCCGGATGTCGGTCTCTTCTTCGTTCGCTACGGGGAACCGGGCGCCGTTCGCATCGAGAGCAAACCGCGAAGCCCCGTGCCCGATTCGCTCTCCGGCGCGGACGACTGGAAGCGGTTCCTCACCGACGAGCGGATCGCGAGGATCTTCCGGGAGGAGTACGAGAAGGCTCTCGCCGGGCATGCGAAAGCGGCCGCGAGGCCGAGCGAGGCCGCGAGAGCTCCGGTTGCCGAGCCGCGCCCGCCGGTCCCGCTCGCGGCGCCGACGACGATCGTTCTGCCGCCCGCCGCACCTGGGCTCGCCGAGGCGGCGATTGCGAAGGAAGGAGCGGCGATCGATCTCGAGCCGGAGGAGGTTCGGGACTTCGTCCGCCGGGAGTTCCGCTACGGCGGGCTGCTCCGAACGAACCTCGTCATCTTCGAGACCGACAAGAGCGCGCTCCTCCCCTATTCGTACCTCGTCCTTGGGGCGGTGGGCGACGTGATGATCGAGTTTCCGAAGATGAGGATCCGCGTCGAGGGGCACGCGGACCTGCGGGGATCGGACGAGTACAACCTCGCCTTGAGCAAGAGAAGGGCGG
>JBDRFQ010000225.1:0-6356 GCA_043818685.1 Candidatus Eiseniibacteriota bacterium | reverse complement strand
CTTCGCCCTTTTCCTCGGTCCCTTCGTCATCCGTCTGTCCTTTTCCCGCCGCTCCGTCTCGAAGGCCTCTCGATCGCCCCCTCGCGGGGCGCGGACCGTGTCCGTGTCGCCCGCGCGGGAGCCCTACGACTCCCCCGCCGGACCGATGCGGCAGTCGAGCACGTGCCGCAGGAACCCGATGATCGCCAGGGCGCGCTCGTACGGCATTCGTGTCGGTCCGACCATTCCCATCACGCCCGAAAAACGCCCCATTCGATAGCGCGAGGCCACCACGCTGAAGAGGCGCAGCTCTTCCGTCTCGTTTTCCATGCCGATCCACACCGAAGCCCCCGCCTCCCCGAGCCGCGGCTCGAGGAGCCCCGCGATGGCCCTCCCCTCCTTGAACAGACCCGCGACCGAGTCGAGCTCTTCCGGGTTTCGGAACTCCGGCTGCGCGAGGAGCGCGTCGAAGCCCGCAACCGAGGAGCCCGTTTCGCGAGCCACCTCGAGGAGCTCCTCCGCGGCCCTTCGAAAGAGGCGGCCGAACGGGGTCGGGGGAAGGTGAAGCGCCCAGTCGGCGCCGAAGACCATCCGGCGGATACGGCCGATTGAAAGACCGGCGAACCGGTGGTTCAGGTCGGCGAGACCTCGCGCGACCTCCGCGCCGGCGATCGGCTCGAACGTCTCGGCCAGCGCCGAGCGGACGAGACCCGAGTCGAGGGTGAGGAAGAAGGCGATCCGCTCCCCCCCGCTCCGATCCGCGTACAGGTTCCGAAAGACCGCCTCGTCCAGGCGCGGGGGAGAGGCGAACCCCATCTGTCCGGAGAGGGCGCTGAGGAGCCCGGCAAGCGATCGGGGGAGACGATCCGGGGCGGGGGCAGCCCGCTCGACCCCGTGAAAAACCTCCTCCTGCTCCTCGCGCGTCAGCGCGGCCGGCTCCATGACGTCGTCCACGTAGACCCGGTAGCCTCGATCCGTCGGAACTCTCCCGGCGGAGGCGTGGGGCCGGCGCATGAGGCCCCTCTCCTCCATGCGGCTCATCAGGCTACGGATCGTGGCGGAGCTGAAGCCGAGGCCGGTCTCCTCTGCAACCCGCTTCGAGCCAACCGGCTGCGCGGTGGTCACGTAGGTGCGAACCACCGAACCCAGGATGACCCTCTCCCGTTTTTCGAGGCGTGGCCTCACGGCGCAACCGCTTTTCTTTCGGTGCTTTACAGGCACAATCTCCCATGATTCGAGAATAAGCTACTTTCCGACCGGCGGTTTGTCAAGGGAACCTCCGGAAAACACGGGAGAAAGCCGGACGAGACGCCCGGCCCCGGCGCCCCATCGCGGGCCCGCGCGGGGTTAGGAGAGGAGCTCGAGAACGATGCGCTCGGCGGCCACGATCCCGCGCTCGGTGAGGACGATCCGGCGTCCCGCCCAGGCCAGGAACCCGGCCTCGGCGAGCCTCCGGATCGCCTCCCCCGAGAGGGGGGGATGATCGAGCGCAAGGCCTCGTCCGATGGAACGGGGATCGACTCCGCGGGAGCGCCGGAGGCCGAGAAAGACCCTCTCGCGCACCCGCTCCGTGTCGCTCAGCTCTTCCCCTTCGCCAATGGGGAGGCTACCGGCCCGCGCGGCCTCCGCGTACCGCTCCGGATCGGCGAGGTTCCTCCTCCGGAGCCGACCGAGCGACGTGAGGGCGCCCGCTCCGAGCCCGATCACGTCGCCGCCCGCGTGGAGAAGGAGAAGGTGCCGGGACCGTTTCCCGGGGCGCGCGAAGTGCGTGATCTCGTATCGCTCGAGGCCGAGCCCTCCGAGGATCTCCGATGCCTCCCGGTAGGCGCGCACCCATTCCTCCTCGCCCAGGGGCGGGCCCGAAGTCTCACGAAGGGAGACATGATCGAGATCGTGCGCCGGGAAAGCCGCGGACTCGAGCAGCGATCCGACGTCCGCCGTGACCGCGAGATCGAGCGCGACCGTCTCGAAGCCCGCCTCCCGGGCCTCTCGGACCGCCGCGCGGACCCGCTCCGCCTCCTCCCCTTCCGTCCCTGTGGCGCAGAGGCGGTCGAACCCCGCCTCTCGAAGCGCACGGAGCTTGCCCCGTTCGATCGAGCGGACCGCCCCCTCGCAAGTCCGCTCGCACCCCGGGGCGGGGCGGAAGACGTCCGCCGCCTCCGCGAGAAGGGACCGGATCGATTCCTCGGGAAGAAGAAGCGGATCGCCGCCCCCCACGGCGAAGGAGACGACCCTCGTCTCGATCGCGAGCCCGCGCGCCGCGAGAAGGGCCGCCTCCGCGCGCACACCCGCCCGGTAGCGCCCCTCCGCCGCAGGGGGAACCCCGCCCCGCTTCCACGGGACGTGAAGGTAGAGTCCGCGTCCTTTGGGCATCAAACGAACCGGCCGGGCTTCCTGCCACGGCCTGCGCGTGCGAGGCTAGCCGGTCTCCTCGTCCACGCGGAGAACGGCGAGAAACGCCTCCTGGGGGATCTGCACGGAGCCGACCTGCTTCATCCGCCTCTTCCCATCCCTCTGCTTCTCGAGCAGCTTCCGCTTCCGTGTGATGTCGCCGCCGTAGCACTTCGCCGTGACGTCCTTCCGGAACGCGGGGACCGTCTCGCGGGCGATCACCTTGTTTCCGACAGCGGCCTGAATCGCGACCGGGTAAAGCTGCCTCGGGATGAGTTTCCTCAGACGCCTCGTGAGCTGCCGTCCCCAGTTGTACGCTTTCTCGCGATGGACGATCACGGAAAGGGCGTCCACGGGGTCCCCGTTCACGAGAACGTCGAGACGCACCATGTCGGACGGCGCGAAGCCGAGGTGCTCGTAGTCGTACGACGCGTACCCGCGCGTCGCGGATTTCAGACGGTCGTAGAAGTCGAGCACGATCTCGGCCAGCGGCAGGCGGAAACGGAGAAGAACGCGGGTCGGCTCCAGGTACTCCACCGCCACGTGCTCTCCCCGCTTCTCCGTCACCAGCTTCATCACGTTTCCGACGAACTCGCTCGGAACGATGAGCCGCGCGTCCACGATCGGCTCCTCGACCAGCTCGATCTCCGCGCGGGCGGGGAGGTCGCGCGGGTTCTCCACCCGGATGACTCGCCCGTCCTTCGTCGAGGCGCGGAAGACCACGTTCGGCACCGTCCCGACGAGCTCGAGCCCGTACTCCCTCTCGAGCCGCTCCTGAACGATTTCCATGTGAAGGAGGCCGAGGTAGCCACACCGGAAGCCGAAGCCGAGGGCGTTCGACGTCTCCGGCTCGAAGACGAACGCCGCGTCGTTCAGGCGGAGCTTGTCCAGAGCGTCCCTGAGGTCGTCGTACGCTCCGGGATCGACCGGATAGAGCCCGCTGAAGACCATCGGCTTCGGCTCGAGAAAGCCGGCGAGGGGGCGCTCCGCGGGGCGGGCCGCGTGCGTGACGGAGTCCCCGACCCGCGCCTCGCGCACGCGCTTGATCCCGGCGAGGAGGTATCCCACATCCCCCGCCGCGAGATGATCCGCCGGAATCCGTTTGAGGCGGAGAGTCCCCACCTCATCGACCGTGAACTCCTTCCCGTTCGACATGAGGAGGATCCGGTCGCCCTCCCGCACGGTGCCGTTCATCACGCGGACGAAGACGCTCACCCCGCGGTACGAATCGAAATCGGAATCGAAGACGAGCGCCTGGAGGGGCGCGCCCGGATCCCCTCCGGGGGGCGGGATCCGATCCACCATCTCGCGGATCAGCTCGTCCACTCCGGCCCCCGTTCGCGCGCTGATCCGAAGGACCTTCTCCGGCGGCTCTCCGGTTAGCTCCGAGACCGCCGCCAGGACCGCGTCGACCCGCGCGGCGGGGAGATCGATCTTGTTGATCACGGGAAGGATCGAGAGGCCGTGCTCCATCGCGAGGTAGAAGTTCGCGATCGTCTGCGCCTCGATCCCCTGCGCCGCGTCGACCACCAGGAGCGCCCCCTCGCACGCGGCGAGCGAACGGGACACCTCGTAGGAGAAATCGACGTGCCCTGGGGTGTCGATCAGGTTGAACCGCCAGATCCCCCCGCTCGGGTCCGTGTAGTCGATCCGGATCGCGTGCGACTTGATCGTGATCCCGCGCTCCCGCTCGAGATCCATGTTGTCCAGAACCTGCTCGCGCATCTCCCGCTTCGCCAGGGTCCCGGTCTTCTCGAGGATCCGGTCGGCGAGCGTCGACTTCCCGTGGTCGATGTGCGCGATGATGCAGAAGTTCCGCACGCGCTCCTGTTTGGATTGGATGGTCGGCATGGATGGAAGCCCCGATCCGCCTGGGTCGCCCGTTTCGATTCGTCAGTGAATGGGCCGGAGGAAGCGCCCGATTCTCGGCAGGAAGCGGTCCTTGTCCCAGGAGAAGTAGAGGAACATCGCGAGTCCCTTGACACGCTTCTTCTCGAGGAACCCCCAGAAACGGCTGTCCTGGCTCATGTTCCGGTTGTCCCCGAGCATGAAGAGGTGTCCCTCAGGAACCGTCGTCGGCCCCCAGTTCGCGATCCTGGAGGCCGCGGAGCCTTTGAACACCGTGTAGCTCTCGTCGCGCGCCTCGCCGTTCACGTGGAGGACGTTGTTCCTCAGCTCGACCGTGTCCCCCTCCACCGCCACGCACCGCTTGATGTAGTCCTTGTCCACGTGCGGGGCGCGAAACACGATGATGTCGCCCGAGCGCGGCTGACGCACGGCGGGAAGCCTCGTTTCCGTCCAGGGGATCCGCGCGCCGTAGATGAACTTGTTCGCCACGAGGAAGTCCCCGATGAGGAGCGTGTCCTCCATCGATCCGCTGGGAATCTGAAATGCCTGAATCATGAAGGTCCGAAGAAACAGGAAGAGCACCAGAGCGACGAAGACGGACTCGCCGTACTCGCGGAGACGGCCCGCCTTCTTTGCCGGCGGCTTGGCCCGTTCCCTGTTCTTCCGCGCCATCCATACCACCGCGTTAGAAACTGTAGCGGAGCGCGACGGCGGCCCCGTCCCCCGTGGGCACGATGCCCGCGGTCACCCGCTCCACCCCTTCCACGTCACTGTCGAACCCGACCATGTGGGCGTCGACGTAGGCGTCGATCACCGAGTAGAGCGCGAGGATGGAGCTCCACCAGACGAGGTCCCTTCTCGTGTCCCTCAGGTCCTCGTAGCGGCGCTCCAGATCCTCCGCCCGCCACGCCGGGTCCGCGTCGTTCATCCGGTCCCCGTAGTAGCGGGCGCGCCGCTCCACCACGAACACGCGACCGAGAAGATACGTTTGGAGCGAGAAGAGAACAACCGCTTTCTTCTGGCTCCCGTTGTGGAGCTGCCCCCAAGCGGGGAAGACGAGGGAGCGCGCGGAGGCCCAGAAGGGAGACGCCTCCGCACGGGGCCCGCGAGCGCCCGCCGCCGCGGTCCCCTCGGGAAGAAGGAAGAGAAGAGCGAAAACGAAGCCGATGATCAGGCGGCGGGGAAATCGTGGCGGGAATGTGTGGGAATCGAACCCACCCCGGGTGGTTTTAGCACCCGACAGAAGGATTTGAAGTCCTCGAGGTCCACCAGAACCCATCCATTCCCGCGCTCCCACCGTCCCTCTCATTTCCCATCCGCGAGGGCGATCGCCTCGATCTCGACGAGAGCCCCCTTCGGGAGGGCGCCCACCTGAACCGCCGACCGAGCCGGGGGCGGGTCGCCGAAAAAGCGCGCGTACACCCGGTTCATCTCGTCGAAAGCGGAGAGATCGGTGAGGAAGACCGTGGTCTTCAAGACGCGGTCGAGCCCCGAGCCCCCCTCTTCGAGGACCGCCTTCAGGTTTCGGAGAACCTGCTCGGTCTGCTCGGCGACGGAGCTCCCGACGATTCCGCCGCCGACCGGATCCAGTGGGATCTGCCCCGCCGTGAAGAGAAGCCTGCCCGAGCGGATCGCCTGGCTGTACGGTCCCACGGCGGCAGGCGCCTCCTTCGTTCGAACCGGTCTCCGGTCGTCCACGTCGAACCCTCCTACTCCACCGTCACGCTCTTGGCGAGGTTGCGGGGCTGGTCCACGTCGCACCCGCGCTTCACCGCGATGTAGTAGGCCAGGAGCTGGAGCGGGATCACCGACAGAATCGGCGTGAGCGGCTCGATCGTGTGGGGGAGGTAGATCACATGCTCCGCCCACTTGTCGAGAAGCTCGTCCCCCTCGGTCGCGATCGCGATGATCCGGCCGCGCCGCGACTTCACCTCCTGGATGTTTCCGATCACCTTCTCGTACGCGCTGTCGCGGAGCGCGATGAAGACCACCGGCATGTTCCGGTCGATGAGCGCGATCGGCCCGTGCTTCATCTCTGCCGCCGGGTAGCCCTCCGCGTGAATGTAGCTGATCTCCTTGAGCTTGAGCGCCCCCTCGAGGGCCACGGGGAAGTTGTATCCGCGCCCCAGATAGAGGGC
>JBDRFQ010000224.1:0-7488 GCA_043818685.1 Candidatus Eiseniibacteriota bacterium | reverse complement strand
CTTCGACCTTCCCGACGACTGCGGCATGCGGGAGTGCGACGTCACGGCGTTCTGGTGGTATTGGCGGTACACGATGCCCGGCTACAGCTACACGGTGAGCTACAGCCTATACGACCTGGATCCCCAGTTCTGCAAGGTCGGCCCTCCGCTCGCGACCGTGCAGGGCCCGGACCCGATGGAGAGATGGAACCACCTCCCCAGCTTCCCCGGGGGGCTCGGCATGAGCGACCGTGTCGCGATCATCGCCTCCTGGGACAAGGGGACCCTCCCCTACTTCTGCACCGACAACAACGTGAAGAACTACGCGGCGCCGAACCTATGCGGAGGGTACGCACTCGGCCCGATCCGCTCGTTCTTCTGGGGGGGCCTCGCCACGCAGTACTGCCCGCCTCTCTATCTCGGCGACGCGCTCGGCCCGGTCGACTGCCTGATGGACGCCTCCTTCTGGTGCTGGGAAACGCGGACCGAGCCGACCTCCTGGGGGCGCGTGAAGACGCTTTTCCGGTAGGCAGCTCGAGCCCAGCGAGCAAGGGCCACACTGAAGGGCTCGGCGGATTGGGGTCTCCCTCGGGACCCGCTGCGATGCGGGTCGCGGGGGCGGGCCGGGTCCTCTCGGGGTGTCCCGAATGGGCGACCGATCAGCGCAAGAGGACGAGCTTACCGGTGCGCGAGATCCCCGGCGCGCTGAGGCGATAGGAGTAAACACCCGCCGGAGCGGGGCGCCCCGCGGAATCGCGGCCGTCCCACGCGGCGAGCCCCTCGCCCACCCGCACCGGACCGTCGACGAGCAGCCGAACGAGCCTCCCGCGAAGATCGTAGACCGCGAGACGCGCTTCGCACGGCGCGGCGATGCGGTATCGGATCGCGTTCCCCGGCCGGAACGGGTTTGGCGCGAAGAGAAAACGCGTGATGCCCGAAGGATCCTCCCCCGCGCCCGACAGCCCCGTCGCGCCGAACTCATACGCCGCGTACTCGATCCACTCCAGGTTCCCGTTCCCGTCCCCCGCCGGGGCCTGGAGCGCGAGCGCCCCGCCGTCCGCCGTCCCGTACCGCGCCGCGGCGACGTACACGACGCTCGCCCCACCGAGACAGCTTCTCGCGAGGGTCCCCTCGAGGAACGATCCGGTCGCCGCCCCGCCGGAGAGAACCGTTTCGGTCGAGTCGAACCATCCGCACCAGGAGTTGTCCCCCTCCTCCGCGAGGAAGAAGTCCTTCCCGTACACAGTTCCGGCCTTCGCCCAGGGGGCGGGCGCGGCCGCCTGAGAAGCGGCGACGAGAACGAAGTGATCGAGACCCGCCGTCCCCGCGGTCGACTGCGTCGCCACGTACAGCTGGCCCTCGTCGTGGGCCGCGTAGAGGGTCATTCCGCCCTCCGAAGCGACCACGGCCGCCCCCGCGTCGAGAAGGCCGTCCAGGACGAACCCCTGAGATCCCCCGCTCACCGGGATGTGCCAGTCCGCGCCGTTGTTGTTGTCCCAGTGCCCGGCCCCGTCGGTGAAGACGAAGTCCACACTCGTCGCGTAGGCAGGAATCGAGTACGTGTAGCTCCAGAGATCTTCCGCGACACGGGTCATCGCCGGGTCGGGGAAGAGGATCTCCTGCCACCCGCTGTGGCCGATGTGGATCCGGACAGGATCGGTCTCCGGAGGGAGCGCCCCGAAGCGAAGATCGTAGAGGATCCGCACCGTGTCCCCCGCGACCGGCGCCTCCGGATCCCACGCCACGGACTCCCCCGCGCCCGTCTCCGATCCGATCCAAACGTGCTGGATCGGGGAGCGCTTCCGATACCCGAGCGAGTCGACCGCCTCCACGTAGTAGTCGATGAGCGTGTCGGAGAGGCCCTCCACACGCACCCAGTACTCGTCCGCGATGCGGTTGGGAAGGACGCTGAAGTCGATCTCCGGGTTCCCGTGCGGATCGCCGAGGGGCATCTCCCGCCTCGTCATCGGCAGGCCGATCCACTGCCCGACGCCGCTCCCCCCCGCGTACGTCTCGTTCGCGTCGGTGGAAGGGTCGTTCCGGCCGTCCGCGTCGCCCCGGTAGCGAAACGTCACCGAGTCGACCCCCGAGACATCGTGCACGAAGGTCCACACGTAAAAGTCCTGATCCATCGGAAGGCCGGCCCCCGACGGATACCCCCAGAGGGAGCCCCCTCCCCTTCCGCCCGGGTTCCACGGGAGCCTCTGGGGAAGCCAGATCGTCGGCGCCGTCGTGTCGTTCCCCGTCGCGATCACGAGATCGGCCCGCTCGACCGCCTGGTTCGCCGCGAGGGTCGCCTTGATCTCCATGTCGAGCGAGACGCCGTAGTACATAGTCCCGCTCTCGTACCCCGCGAGGAGGAAGTGCCACGCGCTCTCGACGTCGCTCGCCCCCTGCGACGGATCGGCGACGCGCGCCGGGTCCGCCGGGCCGTCGATCGCCTCGGCGGTCTCCACACGGTTCTCTGCCGCGGTGAGAACGGCCCAGTTCCTCTCGTCCTCCGCCCACCCGCTCGGTACGTCGAAGCGCCCGTCCGCCCCGACGAGGGGCCAGTTCCAGTTGATGAACTGGGGCGATCCGAAGTCCCCGTCGGCGTTCACCCACCCGCCGTCCTCGACGTGCGCGACGTCCCCCGGATCGATCGGATGATCGGCGAGGTACTCCTCGATCGTGGTCGGCTCGTAGCCCGCTGCCGCCGCCTGATGCGAGAAAGACGATACGTTTTCATGATAGTAGGAATGCCCGCCGCTCCACGCGTTGTCGCCGTCGTGCGCGAAGAGGACGAGCATCGGCCGGGATGGATCGTTGTACGGGGCGATCGCGTCGATCTGCCCGGTGCCGTAGAGCCCGTACCCCTCGTCCCAACCCATCGCGTTCGAAGCCGGCACGACGACGAGCCGAGACTCCGCCCCGCTCTCCGGATCGACGTAGCGCGCCCAGTGCGGCCGGAAGCCGTACGGGACCGGCGTCTTCACCGTGCAGCCGCGGCTGATCGTGATCGAGTTGTAGCTCCCCTGCGGGGCGTTCAGACGGTCCGCCGGGTTCGGGGGATCGCAGTTGTCGAGGTTCGCCTGATACGGGTAGTCCTCGCACGCCCGCGAGATGTGGATGTCGGCCACGATCGCCCACTCGACCCCCTCCGCGACGAGAACGGGGATCATCCGCTCGGAGAAGCAGGTCTCGGCGGGAAAGAAGCCCTTTGTCGAGGGGGGCGATCCCCACGCCCGCGCGTGGATCGCCTTCGCGGCCTTGAGCTCCATCCGAAAGGCGTTCTCGTCCACGAGCGGCGCGATCGGGTGGTGGAACGAGACGAGGAGAAGGTCGCAGCGGCTCCGCCCGCCGCTCGTGCTCCAGCCGCCTGCCTCCCGGTACCAGCGGTACCAGTCGGGCACGTAACGCCCCCCGTTCCATCCGTTGTCGGCGAGCGAGAAGACGTTCTCGATCAGCGCCCCGGCGAAGCTCACCTGCGCCCCCGCGTCCGGGAGGTCGAGGAGAGAGTGGATCGCGTCGCGCGGGTATTCCTGGTAGTCGTGTACCCGATCGTCCTTGTTGAAGATCGCGAAGACATCGGACTCGGAGTGCCCGAGCTCGATCGTCTCGAACGCCTTCTCGTAGGCGTTCCCTTCGGACGGGGACTCGTCCGGCCAGTAGATCGGCTGGTGCATGTGCCAGAGGTACGTGGTGTGGACGGGGGCAGCTGACGGCGCGGCCGCGAGCCCGCCGAAGAACACCAAGAGAGCGGGAAGCGCGCCCCCGGCCGAGCGGGAGCACCACGCTGCGAATCCGATCATGCAATCGTCCCCAAGGTTCTGGTCGGCCGCAATTGATTGTATCATGGTGCTAGGTTCCGGACGAGCGCCGAAGAAACCCGCGGGGACAGGGAAGAAACCCCCTGCGGCTGTTTTCAACGGTTCACCCCAATCCGCCAGAAGAGGGAACCGGGATCCGGCAGTTCTTCCCATCGCTCAACGAATTCGGGGGCGGCCTCGTCTAAAGAACGGGCTGGACCTCGATTCCATGTCGGAGATCTCGATCGGGCAGGAGAGACAGGTGCGCGTTTCGTTCGTCGCGGGGCGGCGTCCCGGTGTTCGTCTTCGCTCACCGCTCGCTCTCCTTGCCCTTCTTCTCCTCGCGGGGACGGGCGGGGCGTCTGCGGCCGAGCCGCGCGTCGCCCGAGCCGAGAGGATCGACGGCGGGGCCGTGCGCGTCGACGGGGTCCTGGACGAGGCGGCCTGGGGAGAGGCTCCGTTCACCTCGGGCTTCGTCCAGAAGAACCCGAATGAGGGAGAGCCGTCCACGCGCCGGACCGAGATCGCGTTCCTCTTCGACGACGAGGCCCTCTACGTGGGGGCTCGGATGGAGGCGGGAAGCCCCGAGGAGATCCGGTCGATCACGAGCCGGAGGGACAACGCGGGGAACTCGGAACGCCTCATCGTCTGCCTCGATACCTACCACGACCGCCGGACGAGCACGAGCTTCGCGGTGACGGCGTCCGGCGTCCGCGTCGACTACTACCACCCCGAGGACGAGGAGGGCGAACGCGACTACTCCTTCGATCCGGTTTGGGAGGCGCGCACGCAAATCGGCAACGACGGATGGACCGCGGAGATGCGGATCCCCTTCTCGCAGCTTCGGTTCACAGACCGTGAGGAGCAGGTCTGGGGCCTCAACGTGAACCGTTGGATGCCGGACCGGAACGAGGACACGTACTGGGTCTTGGTGCCGAAGAGCGAGAGCGGATGGGCGTCGCGCTTCGGGGAGCTGCGCGGGATCGGCGGGATCCGGCCGTCGCGCCGCGTGGAGGTACTCCCCTACATCGCCGGCGATGCGCGCTTCGCCGGAGAGATCGATCCCGCCACCCGTTCGCCGAGAAGAGGGCGTTCGGGTGGCGCGCGGGGACCGACCTCAAGATGGGGCTCGGTCCGAACCTCACGCTCGAGGGGACGGTCAACCCGGACTTCGGCCAGATCGAGGCGGATCCGGCGGAGGTGAACCTCACCGCCTACGAGACCTACTTCACCGAGAGGAGGCCGTTCTTCATCGAGGGGAACCGTCTGCTCGCCGGGGACGACACCGGGTGGTTCTACTCGCGGAGGATCGGTGCCCCGCCCCACGGGGAGCCGGACGCGGAGTACGTCGACGTGCCGGGGCAAACGACCATCCTCGGGGCCGCCAAGGTGACCGGACGACTGCCGAGCGGGCTCTCGGTCGGCGGGCTCGCGGCGGTCACCGGCGAGGAGCACGCGACGGTCGCCGCGGAGTCGAGTGCGGCGCGCGAGGAGACGCTCGTCGAGCCGCTCACCGGCTACGGCGTCCTCCGTCTCCAGCAGGAGTTCGGCCAGAACCGCTCGACGGCGGGCCTCACGCTCACCGGCGTGGAGCGAAAGATCCCGGGGGAAGAGGATCTTCGGAACGAGCTGGCGCGGCGGGCGATCGCCGGTGGAGTCGACTGGGAGCTCTGGTTCGGTGAGAAGGAGTACGCGATCAAGGGGCGGGCCGGCTTCAGCCGCGTCAGCGGAGATCCGGGGGCGATCACCGAGCTGCAGCGTTCGAGCGCGCACTACTTCCAGCGCCCCGACGCGGGACACGTGAGGCTCGACTCCTCCCGCACCTCGCTCTCCGGCAACACGTTCTCACTCTGGGCGTCGCGCGAGTCGGGGGACCACTGGCTCTTCGAGGTCGGCGCGACCGGGGAGTCCCCGGGGTTCGAGATCAACGACGCGGGGAGACTCAACGCGGCGGACGACATCGGGGGCGGCGGGACCCTCAAGTACCGCGAGACGAAGCCGGGGCGGGTCTTTCGCGACTACGAGCTCGCCCTCGGGACCTTCCACGAATGGAACTACGACGGGGACCTGACGCACCGGAGCGCGGATCTCTCCTTCCGGTGCACCTGGAAGAATCACTGGTCGGCCTGGTGCGGTGTTTGGGGCGCCCCGCGGGTCATGAGCGACGACTTCACGAGGGGCGGCCCCCTCATGCAAAGGTTCCACGCATGGTCGGCCTGGCTCGGCGCCACGAACAACTGGGCCTCCGACACGAAGTGGCGCGTCGAGTCGGAGGCGCAGGGGAACGAGGCGGGGGCGCGTTTCGTGGTGCTCCGCGGCAGCCTCTCGACGAGGACCGCCGGGAGGTGGGAGCTCTCCGCCGAGCCGCGCTACGCCTACTCGAGGCTCGGCCGCCAGTACATCGGCGCGTTCGACGGCGGCCCCGAGGCGACGTACGGAAAGCGCTACGTCTTCTCCTGGATCGAGCAGGGGACACTCTCCACGCGGCTCCGGCTAAGCGTCGCGCCGACCCCGGATCTCACGATCGACCTGTACGCCGAGCCCTTCGCCTCGAGCGGTCGGTTCTTCGACCACGGCGAGCTCCGGAGGCCTCGCGACCGGAACATACTCACCTACGGCGAGGAGGGCGGATCGACCCTCGTGGTCAACGAGGACGACACACGCACGGTGACCGTCGACGGAATCACTTTTGACTTGGACGACAACGATTTCAACTATCTGTCGTTCCGGAGCAACGTGGTCCTCCGCTGGGAGTGGCGAAGCGGAAGCACGCTCTACCTCGTCTGGCAGCAGAACCGGGAGTCGGAGGCGGGGGGAAGCGGTCTCGTCGGGGGGCGCGACCTGTGGGACACCCTCCGTGCCCGCGGAGAGAACGTCTTCGTCTTCAAGGTGAGCTACTGGTTCCCGCTCGGCTGATCGCGCGACCCCGAGCCGAACGGCGAAGAGGCGGGGGCGCCTCTAGTCGAAGTCCGTGGCGTCGATCAGAAACGCCTCCAAACGGTGCTCGAAGGCGGGCACCTCAAGATGGACCGCCGGATCGTCCCAACGGTTGCCGTTCGCATCGACCACCCTGAACCGCTCCGCCTTCTGCCAGACCACGACGACCCTCGATCCCCCGCCGGTCGGACCTCCCGAGGAGAACTCTTTCGACTCCGTCTTCTCCTGGTAGATCTGGACCGAGTGCTCTTCGGAGGTCGTCATTTCGCCGTACAACGTTGCCGACACCGAAGCGGAGAGGATGCCATAGGAACCGCCGACCTCCACGGTCGCGCTCGCCCCCATCATGCGCGCGAAGCTCTCCGTGGAGGTCTCGCTCGAACCCCTCGTGTATTCGAAGGTCTGTCGGAACTCCTGGTTCTCGCTGGTCAGGACCGCTTCGCCGATCTTGACCCAGAAGAGCTCACGGCCCAGGTAGGGCTCCTTCGTGATCGTGGTCTGGCCGGGCCAGAAGTACGTACCATCTTCCGACCACTCCGGGCTCGAGCTGTAGTAGTACGAACACGGGACATCGGGGAGCGGTTCCTCCGACTCCAGGATGTAATGATAGCGGTCGTTCCCTCCTCCATCGACCCAGCTTCCGTCGCAGAGCATCAAGCCGATCATGCCGTCGTTCGGTTCGCCGGCCGCGTAGTTGTTCCACTCGTGATCTTCTCCCCAGAGCCAAACCCAAATCGAATCAGGAACGAAGCAGTAAAAGTTGCCGATGATGAAGGGAGCCTTC
>JBDRFQ010000223.1:0-6343 GCA_043818685.1 Candidatus Eiseniibacteriota bacterium | reverse complement strand
ACCTGAACCGCCACGGATGGCCGTGGTTCGAAGCCGTCGCGGTCCGGAACGAGGGGGTGTGGGAGACGTTCCGAGCGGCCACGCGCGCCCTCTTCGAGAGCCTGGAGAAGAGCCTCGGGGCCGATCCGGAGAAGCCGGAGGCGGCCCCCGCCGAGGCGGGCTCGCCGAGGCCGCCGGAGAAGCGCTTCAATCCCGAGGCGCCCGTCTACGACCTCGGGGCGGCGATCGACGACGTCGTCCGGCTTTCCGGGACGATCGGGTCCTGGAAAGGGACGGTGGAGTCGAACAAGAAGGAGACGGAGGGAGGTCCCGCGCGGCGCGAGCCGGCCGGGGCGCCGAAGCCGCGGGAAGCGAGGAGCGAGGATGTTCCGAAACCGTCCGAGAAGCGCGCCGAGACCCCTCTGGATTCGAAGCCCCTCGCCGCCGGGCGGGATTCATCGCCCACCCGCCGCACGGGGGCCGACTCCCCTCCCCCCGGTTCTCTTCCGACACTCGAGGGGCTGGTGGGGAGCGCGGAGCGTGATCCAGCGGCCGATCTCCCGGTAGCCGCGGGCAGGCCCGGCGCGCCGAGCGCGTCGGCATCCTCCGGCGGCCGGGTGCCCGAAAGGGAGGAGGGAGTGGTGCTCCGGGGGAGGGACGCTCCCGCGGAGGCCGCCGATTCCCCCTCCGTGGTGCGCATTCCGGTTCGGCTGAACGAGGGTGAGGGGGTCGTCCGGGTCGAGATCGTCCTCCAGATCCGCCTCGGGCGCGAGGAGGAGAAGGAAACCGCCGGGGCGTCCCTTGACGGCCGCGCCGGGCGGTCATAGAATCAGACATGCAGGGCACCTCGACGTGCAGGGCACCTAACCTGGATTGTGCACGCGTTTTTGTCGCGAGGGTGCGGAGCGCAAGCCGAGAGGCCGACCTGGACAAGCCGCTCCCCGAAACGTAGTCTCGGCGCTACGTTGAGGAAGCGGCGACGGAAGGGAGGCCTCGCAGGCCGCGATCCGCGGCCGCAGCAGGAAACGCGTGCATAATCCAGGTTAAAGGAGGCGCGCGTTTGATTCGATCGACATCACTCCTCCTTGCCGCTCTCGCGGTTCTCTCCGCCGCCGCTGTCGCCGCGGATCCGGCCGCGACGGGCGCGGCGCCCGGCAGCGTCTTCGACATGCCCCCGCAAGGGGTGGTCGGCATTCTCGACCCCTCGAAGCTCTCCATGTCGAACCGCTTCTCGCTCCTCTACTCGAGCGGGAGCGGCGGCGTGCCGGCGAGGGGGATCGGCCTCTATGAAAATCGCTTGAGCTATCAACTGGCCGATCCTCTCCGGGTCACCTTCCTCCTCGGCTACGAGATGTCTCCTTTCACGAGGGGCCTCTCGGAGGACGAAAAGGGGGAGTTCCTCCCCGGGCTCTCCCTGTCGTACAGGCCGAACCCGAACTTCCTCCTGCAGTTCCAGTACCGGCGCATTTCCTCGAGCGCCTACTACCTCCACCATCCCCGCTTCACGGGGGATCCCTTCTACGAAGAGTAGGCCGTTTCGCCTGCCTCGCCGGCCGCGCGCGGGTCCGATCGCCGCTTGACTTCGCGATCCGTACCGGCTAAACAAAGAGCGAGCGTGTTTCTCCCTTCGCGACTTCGAATCGTGTCCGGCTCGAACCGGAATGCGGCGCGCGGAAGAGGGTGCGAACGTGGGCATTCGCCTGTGGGGAAGGGGCTCGCCGGACCGCGGCGGCGCCTCCCTGTTGAAGAGGCTCCAGCAGAATCCCGAGAACACGGACGTGCTTCGCGAGGCGGTCGACTTCTTCGAGAGCGAGAGGGAGTTCGACCAGGCGATCACCTCTCTGGACAAGCTCCGCTCCCTCGATCCGGGGGACGCTTCACATCTCAGGTGGCTCGGCCGTCTTCTCAGGAAGACGGGGCGGCTCGAAGAGTCGCTCGAGAGGCTGGAGGAGGGAGTTCGCCTCGCGCCGGACGATCTCGAGATGCAGCTCCACCTCGCCAAGACCGTGATCGCGCTCGGCCGCCCCGACGAGGGGGAGAGGCTCGCGCTCCGACTGCTCTCGAGGAATCCCGAGGCGGCGCTCGGCCACTACTCGCTCGGGCTCGTTCGCACGGCTCAGGAGCGGATCGACGAGGCGGTCCTCTCGTTCGAGCGCGCCCTCGATCTCGACCCGCGTTTCGCCCGGGCTCACTCCGATCTCGGCCTGCTCTACGACCGGTGCGGCCGCGTCGACGAGGCCCTCACCCACTTCCGGCGCGCGGTTCGCCTGGAGCCGGAGAGGGCGCTCTGCCACATCACCCTCGGGGCCGTCTACGCGGAGAAAGGGATGAGGAACGAGGCGATCGCGGAGTTCCACGAGGCGCTCGCCCTCGACCCGAAGAACGTGGAGGCGCATTTCAATCTCGGGATGATCTATCACGACCAGGGGGCGTTCGAGGACGCGATCCGCGAGTTCAAGATCGCGATCGAGGCCGACCCTGAGAACATCAGGGCGCATTACCTTCTCGGACGCGCGTACATCCGGAGGGGGATCTACGACCGGGCGCGCCGCCAGATGGAGCGGGTGATCGCCCTCGATCCGGACAACGCCAAGGCGTACTACTACCTCGGCGTCGCGGAGAACAAGACCGAGAACATCGACGAGGCGATCGCCGCTCTCGAGAAGGCGATTGCGATTCGGCCGCACGATGCGCGGTTCCACTACGCCCTCGGCATCGCCTACGACAAGAAGGGCGCAAAGGACCAGGCCCGCGAGGCGTACCGGACCGCGGATCGTCTGCAGCAGGTGGGGCGCTGATGGCGGTCTCTCCCCGCGCGCCCGCGGCCCGCCCGCGGCGCCTCCTCTCCGAGCGTCTCGGCGCCCGGTTCGACGAGGTCCGCGCGGAGGGGCGCGCCGGCCTAATCCCCTTCATCACCGCCGGGGATCCGAGCGGTGCCTTCACCGGAAAGGCGATCCGCGTTCTCGACCGGCCCGGGGTGGCGGCGATCGAGGTCGGGGTCCCCTTCTCCGATCCGCTGGCCGACGGGCCGACGATCCAGCGTTCATCGGAGCGGGCGCTGGCCGCGGGGGCGACCCTTCGGGGAACGCTCCTGATCGTGGAGAGGGTGCGCGACGAGGTCGAGGCCCCGATCGTCCTCATGTCCTACCTGAACCCGATCCTCCGTTTCGGGATCGAACGGTTCGCGGATCAAGCGTCGCGCGCCGGGGTGGACGCGGTGATCGCGACCGATCTGCCCGTGGAGGAGTCCGCCGGCTACCGCGCGGCTCTCTCCGCGCGGGGGATCGGCACCGTCTTCCTGGCCGCGCCGACGAGCCCCCCCGCCCGGATCGCGCTGATCGCGAGGGCGTGCACGGCGTTCCTCTACTACGTCAGCCTGACCGGGGTCACGGGGGCGCGCCGCTCGCTGGAGAGAGGCCTCTTTGGGCGTCTCGCCGCGGTGCGCGCGCGAACGAGGAAGCCGCTCGCGGTCGGCTTCGGCGTCTCCACCCCCGGACACGTTCGGGCGCTCGCCCCGCACTGCGACGCGGTGGTCGTCGGGAGCGCCCTCGTCCGGGCGATCGAGGGGGCGGGAACCGATCGGACCCGCCTCGCTTCTCTCGAGAGGGAGGTGGACGCGCTCCTCGCCGGGAGGGAGCGATGATCGGCTTTCTCCGCCTCGCGCGGCCGCTGAACCTCCTCATCCTCGCGGCGGCGATGCTTCTCGCCTACCTTCTCGCGGGCGGGGGGAGGGACGTTTCCGCCCTCGTTCCGGGAGCCGCCGGAGCGGTTCTTCTGGTCGCGTCCTTTTATGTGTGGAACGACATCGCGGACCGGCGCGTGGACCGGGTGAACCGGCCGGACCGCCCGATTCCCTCGGGGGCGGTTTCCGTGCGCGCGGCGTGCGCGTTCGCGGCGCTCCTCTTTTGCGGGGCCTTCGCCGCGGGGGCGGCGTCCGGGGGGACGACCGCGGCGGTCCTCGGCGTCTGGGCCGTTCTCCTCGCCGCCTACGAGGGGGTGCTGAAGCGGACCGGGCTTCCCGGCAACCTCCTCGTGAGCGCCGTCGCCTCGTCCGCCCTTCTTCTCGGCGCGCACCTCGGGGGATCGCTCGCCGCCGGGCTCGCGCCGGCGCTCTTCGCCTTCTTCCTCCATCTCGGCCGCGAGATCGTGAAGGACATCGCCGATGCGCCGGGCGACCTGGAGGGCTCTCGCCGGACCCTGGCGGTCGCCTTCGGAGACCGGAAGGCGCTCGCGTTCTCCGCGCTGCCGCTCGCGCTTCTCGTTCTCCTCTCGCCGGTGCCGTTCTTTCTCGGCATCTACGGCGTTCTCTACCTCGTGATCGTTCTGGTCGCCGTCGATCTTCTCCTCGCGGTCGCCCTCGCTCTCTGTTTCCGGCGCCCGGACCGCTCGAACCTCGGCCGACTCTCGCACCTGCTCAAGGGGCAGATGGTGATCGGGATGGCGGCGATGCTGGCGGGGAGGTTCCTCTAGAGATGGGCGCCGCCGCCGCCGCGCTGCTCGGTCTCGTCCAGGGGCTCACCGAGTTCTTTCCCGTCTCGAGCTCCGGCCACCTCGTTCTCGTGCAGGCGCTGCTCGGCGTCCGTCCGGAGGGGATTCTTCTCGAGGTGATGCTTCATGTCGGAACGGCCGGGGTCGTGGTCGCCTACTACCGCCGGAAGGTCGCCGAGCTCCTCCGTCCGCGGCTCGATCGGGAGACGAACCGCTACCGTCTCGCGATTCTCGTCGGCCTCGTCCCGGCCGGCGTCGTCGGGATTCTCTTCGAGGAGCCGATCGAGCGGCTCTTCGAGAGCGCCGGCTCGACCCTTCTCGCGCTCGCGACGACCGGGCTTTTCCTCCTCGCGACCCGCTTCGCGCCGGAGAGGGACCGTGGAATCACCCTCTCCATCGCTTTTCTCATCGGCGTCGCCCAGGCGGTGGCGATCCTGCCGGGGATCTCGCGCTCGGGAGCGACGATCACTGCGGCGCTTTTCCTCGGCGTTCGCCGGAAGGACGCGGCCGAGTTCTCGTTCCTTGTCTCGGTGCCGGCGATTCTCGGGGCGGCCCTCCTCACGGCCAGGGACCTCGGGGGGGCGGGTGGCGAGGCCTCGTTTCTTCTTCCGGCCCTTCTCGGAACCCTCGTCGCCGTCGTCTCGGGCACTCTCGCGCTCCGGTACCTGGTTCGAGCGGTCCTCGGGGGGTGGTTCCACCGTTTCGGGTGGTACTGCCTCGCCCTCGCCGCGATCGGGGCGGTCGTGCTCCGCGCCCTTTGACGTTGACACGCCGAGGGGAAAGTCGTAGGCTTTAAGTCGTTACGCTGAAATCTTTTGCCCTGGTGCGAGGGGCGATTCCGCGCGGGGCCGATCCGGTTCGTCGCGGAGCCCGCGGGTCCTCGACGGCACGGGCCGAAACGCGCCGGACCCGAGAGTGGAAAACAAGAAAAGGAATGGAAACAGCCATGCGCCTGCACACCCGAGTGATCGCGTTGGCCGCCGTTCTCCTCCTGTCGACGGCGGCACAGGGTACGGACTACGAACGGATCGAAACGAAGCCCCCGCTGGAGAAGATCGAGGCGTATCTCGGACTGCTTGATGCGGGCAAGGACTCCGCCGAGATACTCTTCAGGCTAGGGAACGCCTACCACGACGCCGACATGATCGAAGAAGCGCTCGACGGCTACCGGCGCTCCCTCGCGGCCGGCGGCGACTTCCGGGTCTTCGTCAACCTGACGTACGTGCTCGAGAAGGAAGGGCGGCGCGAGGAAGCGGATGCCGCCTACCGGGAGCGAATCCGGGCCCACCCGGACGACGCGGTTCTGTACGCGCATTACGGGGATTTCCTCTCGGGGGACGAGGACGAGAAGAGGGCCGTCTCAGGCGCGATGGAGGCGTACCGAACCGCGCTCGCTCTGGACGACCGCTGCCTGGAGGCTCACTTCGGGCTCGGCGTCCTCTTCGTCAAGACCGGGATCTTCAGGGAAGCGGTGAGGGAGTGGGAGCGCGTGATGGCCCTCTCCCCTCAGCATCGTCTCGCCAACGAGTCCCGAAAGAACATCGACCGGGTGAGGGCCGAGCAGGGGCGTTGACGCCCCCGCGGGCCGTCGGTAAAGTGAAACCGCTTCCCCCGCATGCGTGTGCCAACAGGTGAGGGAATCGAAGGAGGAAGAAACCATGAAGAGCCGGGCTCGGACGACCTGGGTCCCGTGGGTCCTGGCGGGTCTTATCGCTGTGGTGGGCCTCGCCTGTCAGGCCCAGGAAGACGTGATCGTGTTCGAGAGGGACGTCACCGTCGATCCGGAAACGAATGCAACCCGCCTGATGAACAGCGGGCGCCAGTATCTCGACAGCGAGCTGTACGAACAGGCCGAGCAGGCGTACCGCGAGGTGCT
>JBDRFQ010000222.1:0-11169 GCA_043818685.1 Candidatus Eiseniibacteriota bacterium | reverse complement strand
AAAGACGATCGTCCAATCGTGGGGAAAGCGGCTCCAGACGAGCAGGAAGAGGAGCCCGGCGCCGAGCTCCACGAGAGGGTAGCGCGGCGAGATACGCGCCCGGCAGTCGCGGCAGCGCCCGGCGAGAAGGATCCACCCCAGGACCGGGATGTTGTCGCGCGGGCGGACCCGCTCCCCACACGAGGGGCACGATGAGCCGGGGCGGACGATCGACCGGTTCCTTGGGAGACGAAAGATGCAAACATTGAGGAAACTCCCGACGACCAGACCCACGACGAAGAGAAAGATGGCGATGAGCCGTTCCATCTCAGAAGAGGGAGAGCTGGTCCGGTTCCTGCTCCGCCTTCCGGTCGCTCTTCAGGAATCGAACGATCTCCTGGAAGTCCTCGACGAGGGCCGGCTCCAGGGACCGGTTGTAGAGGATCGCCGCGGGGTGGTAGATCGGGATCACGGCCACTCCCCTGTACGCGAACGCCTTCCCGTGCGCCTTCGTGATGGAGAGGCGTTTCGAGGAGAAGAGGTTCGTCGCGAAGTTCCCCATCGGCGCCATAACCCGCGGGGCGATGATCGAGATCTGCTCGTCGAGGTACGGACGGCAGAGGTCGATCTCCTCCTTGAGCGGATCCCGGTTGTTCGGGGGGCGGCACTTGAGGACATTCGCGATGTAGATCTCCTCGCGGCGGAGCCCGACCCTCTCGAGCGTCTTGTCGAGGAGCATCCCCGCTTGCCCGACGAAGGGAATTCCGGTCGCGTCCTCTTTCTGCCCGGGCGCCTCCCCGACCAGCATCAGCTCGGCGCTTCCGTCTCCCGTCCCGAAGACCACATGCGACCTCGTCTCCGCGAGCGCGCAGAGGGTGCACTGCGATGCGGTCTTTTCAAGATCGGAGAGCGTCCGCACGACGAAACCTCCGTCCGGGGAAAGATCGGCCGCTGCGTCAGAATAGGAACGGCGGGGCGGCGAAGTCCAGAGAAAAGGGCCCGGCCGGCGAAACCGGCCGGGCTCGAGAGATCGCGGGATGGCGCGGAACAGACCCGATCCGCCGTTTCTCCGATCTAACCGAGGATGCGATCGACCCGCGCGACGATGTCCTTCTTCGGATACGCGCCGATCAGCTGGTCGACGACCTCGCCGTCCTTGAAGAAGAGGATCGTCGGGATGCTCCGGATGCCGAAGCTCCCGGCGATCATCGGGTTCACGTCGACGTTCACCTTCGCGATCTTCACCTTCCCCTGATAGTCGGCGGCGACCTCGTCGAGAACGGGCCCGACCTTCTTGCACGGGCCGCACCACGGCGCCCAGAAGTCGACGATCACGGGCGTCGAGGAGGAAACGACCTTCTCCTGGAATTCGCTGTCCGTCACTTCCATGACATGCTCCGAAGCCATCCCTGCGGTCTCCTTTCAGCCTTTCCGCGAGCCGAGAATCCATTCGGTAGGATGCGATCCAGCCGGACTTGCTCCTCCGAATCTAGAGCGCGGGGCGTTTGTTGTCAACGCCCCGCGGGCCCGGCTCACAGATCCACCTCCCTGCCCGCCCACCGGGTCCACCACCGGTCGAGCCGCGGCGTGGCCCACGCGGTCCACGGGACGAGGAACGCCCCCGCGATCAGATCGACCACGTAGTGATGCCTGAGGTAAACGGTCGAGGCGAGAAGCCCGGCCACGAAGAAGAAGAGGATCGGGAAGAACCACCGCGCGTAGCGCCACGCGTAGTAGAGGCTGACGAGGCTCACCGCCGTGTGGAGGCTCGGGAAGGCCGCGCGCGACGCGTGATCCGGCAGCATGTCGAGAAGCGCCCTCTGGAAGCTCGTGATCGGCCCCCCCTCGAGGTTCACCGAGAACGCGCCGAGCGACTCGAGATAGAGCCTCGGCGGGGCGGCGGGGAAGATCACGTAGAGGACATAGCCGGTGTAGAAGCAGAGCGTCACTCCGAGAAGAGCCTCGCGCGCCTCCGCCCTCTTCCGGGAGAACCAGAGAACGATCGCGACCGACGGGGCAATGAGGAAGAAGTTCGTGTAGAACGCGCTGAAGAACTCGGTCCGGAGGGGGGTGATGAACCGCTCCGCCCACACGACCGGCTGAAGGCCGAACATCCACTCCTCGATCGCGACGAGGGCGGCGTGGATGTCGTGCGGGTTGACGAAGCGGACCGTGTCGTGGAGGTTCGTGTACACCGCCGAACAGAGCGCGAAGGGGAGCATCGTGCGGAAGAAGGCGGCCGCCTCGGCGAGGAAACGGGGACGCGCGCCCGGGCGGCGCGCCCTCTCGAGAAAGAAGAGGCTGAACCCCACGAGAACGACAATCGCGAGGCGGAGGAGGCCCCCCTCCACCTTCCTCGACGAGATGCCGGCCCGGGCGAGCGACACGTTTGCCCAGACTGTTACGATCGTCGATGGAATGAAGAGGAGGAGAAAGAGGGCCTCCTCCAGCCGGAGGCGCCTGACCTTCCTTTCGACGAAAGCCCGCGCGCCGGAGATCCCCCTCTCGCGAATGCCGCCCCTCACGCTCAACGCGCGCCCTCCTTCCCCGCACCGGCCGGGCTCGAGGCCGCCGGCAGGATGTAGATTCGATGCCGCCCGCTCGTCCCAGCGAGCGAAAGCCGCGCGCCGATCTCGGGCGGGAGCTCTTCCTCCCGCCCCCCGCGGAGAACGAGAATCAGGTCGCCGCCCGACTCGCCCCCCGCCCCCGCCTCCTTGCCCGGATCGAAGCCGGAAACCCTCCCGCCGAAGTAGAACTCCGCCGAGAGCGGGACTCCGCCGTGAAAGAGAACCTCCCTCTCCCCATCTCCTGGGATCCGCGCGACCGCCTCGGCGAGGTGCCGGGTCGACTTCGCCTCCCCGACCGATCGAGGAAGCGCGAACGTCGCGCCGAGGAGGAAGGCGGGGAAGAGGACGGCGCCCGCTCCGAGGAGGACCCCCCGACTCCCCGAGCGCGCCGCGACAAGAGCGGCGAGTGCGAGTCCGGCCGAGAGGACTAGAAGAGCCGCCTTCTCGATCGTTGATGATGGAAATTCATAGAGTGCGAAGATCGATCCGCCCAGAAAGAGAACCGGCGTGAGGAGGAGCGGCCATCGGATGACCCTCCCCTCTCCGACCGCCCACTCCCTCCCGAGGAGAAGGGCGAGGAACGGGAGAGAGGGGAGAACGTACGGGAGCGAGAGAGAGCGCGAGAGGGTGAAGAAGACCAGGGGAACGAGCGCCCCGCTCCAGAGGAAGGGGACCGATGGGTCCGTCACGGCCGTCCCCCGCCCGCACCACGCCCTTCGCGCCGCCCCGACCAGGCCCGGCGTCCACGGAAGAAAGGCGAGGAAGCCGAGCACCCAGACGAGCCCGTACGGGGAGACGTGGCCGTGGCCGTAGAGGTCCCCGTACTCCCTCCGCAGATAGCGGAGCAGATGTTCATGGATGAAGAAATAGTTCCAGAAGCCGGGCGTCGCCCTTTCGGCGAGAAGGTACCACGGCCCGGCGACGGCGAGACCGATCCCGATCCCGGGGAGCCAGGGAAGGGCCCGGAGCCCCGCCGCGCTCCTTCGCGCCGCCGAACCGGCGCCGATCGCGAGAAGGACGAGAACCGCGGCCGCCGGCCCCTTCGCGAGGAGCCCGAGACCGAGGAACAAGAAGACGAGAAGACCGTGCACGCGGCGGGTCGGGTCTCTCCGGTGAAGGAGAAACGAGCCGATCGCGCCGGTCGTGGTGAGGGTGAACGTCCCGTCGAGAACCACCGCGCCGGAGAGGAGATAGAAAAGGCCGGAGGTGCCGAGGAGGAGGACGGCAAGCCGCGACGCCTCGGCGCCGAAGAGGGCGCGCCCGACGGCCGCAACGATCGCGAGCGTGCCGATCGCGGCGAGGAAGCCGGGCAGGCGGGCCGCCCACTCGTTCGCGCCGAAAGCCCGGATCGAGGCCGCGGTGATCCAGAGATGAAGGGGCGGCTTCGCCAAGAACGGCTCCCCCCCGTGGAGGGTCGGCGTGATCCAGTCGCCCGTGACCGCCATCTCCCTGCCTATCTCCGCGTAGCGGCTCTCGGTCACGTCGAAGAGCGGAAGGCGCCCGAGCGTCAGGAGGCGGAGAAGAAGAAGGAGAGCGAGGAGGAGAAGAAGCCCCCGTCCGCCGCTGAAACGGCTCTCCACCTCCGCCCCCCCCGCTCCCCTCACGGCTCCCTCCGCCCCGCCGAACCGCGCAGGCGATGCGCGAGGAAGGAGTAACGGTGGCGGATCCTGTTGTTCCGGACCGCCGCGCCGATCGTCCTCTTCGAGCCGATGAGGACGACGAGCTCGCGCCCGCGCGTGATCGCCGTGTAGAGGAGGTTCCTCTGCAGCATCGGGAAGTGCTCCCCGAGGAGGGGCGCCACGACCGCCCGGTACTCGCTCCCCTGAGACTTGTGAACGGAGACCGCGTAGGCGAGGGTCAGCTCGTCGAGGTGTCCGAACGGATAGCGGACGCGCCGGCCTCCGAAGAAGACCTCCAGCTCCTCCGCGGAGGGATCGATGTCCATGATCCGTCCGACGTCGCCGTTGAACACCTCGAGCCCGTAGTTGTTTCGGAGCTGAATGACCTTGTCCCCCATGCGGAGGATCCGGTCGTCACGCCGTATCTCCTCCCCCCGCGGGTTCAGAAGGGCCTGGAGCTCGCGGTTCAGGTTCGTCACGCCGGAGATCCCCCTGTGCATCGGAGCGATCACCTGAACGTCCCGGACCGGGTCGAGCCCGTACCGGGGGAGGATCTCCTCGGAGAGGAAGCGCTTGATCCACGCGAGCGACTCCTCCCCCGTCTCGATCTCGATGAATCGGAAGTCCGACGCCTCCGCCTCGAGGAGGGGCATCCTCCCCTCGTTCACCCGATGGGCGTTCACGACGATCCGGCTCTCGCGCGCCTGGCGGTAGATCTCGGTGAGGCGGACGGTGCGCACCCGCCCGGAGTCGATCAGGTCGCGGAGCACGTTCCCCGGGCCGACCGAGGGAAGCTGGTCGACGTCTCCGACGAGAACGAGCCGGGAGCCGGGGCCGAGCGCGGCGAGCAGGTGGCGCATCAACAAGATGTCGACCATCGATACCTCATCGATGATCGCCGTCGTGGAGGTGAGCGGGTTCTCCTCGTTCCGACCGAAGAGGGCGGTGCGCGGGTCGAACTCGAGGAGCCGGTGAATCGTGCTCGCCGGGCGCGCCGTCGCTTCCTCGAGCTTCTTCGCCGCGCGGCCGGTCGGGGCGGCGAGGGAGACCTCCTCACCCGCGCGCTCGAGGATCGCGAGGAGCGAGCGGACCAGGGTCGTCTTCCCCGTCCCCGGCCCTCCGGTGACGACGACGACCCGCTCCTCCACCGCCGCCTCGACGGCGACCTTCTGTTCCTCGCCGAGGGGGAAGTCGAACGCCGAGTCGAGCCAGGAGAGCGCCGCGTGCGAGTCGATCCGGGGCCCCGCGGGAGGGTCGGAGAGGAGCGCGCGGACCGCCTTCGCGACCCCGTCCTCCGCGTCGAGCATCTCCAGGCGGTAGATGAGGTCCGGTCCCTCGTCGATCTCCTCGCGGACGACCGAGCCGGCATCGAGGAGCCTCACGATCGCCGCGTCGGCGACCTCCTCTTCCTGATCGAGGAACCGCGCGGCCGCGCGCGCGAGCTCCTCCCTCGGATAGCAGACGTGCCCCGCCTGCGAGAGCTGCCCGAGCGAGTAGAGGACCCCCGCCTCCGCCCTTCGCGGGGAGTTCTTGTCCACGCCGAGCGCCTCGGCGATCCGGTCGGCGGTCTGGAAGCCGATCCCCCACACGTCGTCCGCGAGCGCGTACGGATCGCTCCGCACCCTCAGGACCGTCTCCTCCTTGTACGTCTCGTAGATCCGGCCGGCGAGCGCGGGGCCGATCGGAAGCTGATGGAGAAAGACGAGGGCCTCGCGGACGCTCTGCTGCTCCCCCCACCCCTCCCGGATCATCGCGAGGCGCTTCGAGCCGATCCCATCTACCTCGAGGAGCCGTTCCGGGTCCGCGTCGATGACGGCGAGCGCCTCCGTCCCGAAGCGCTCGACGATCCGCTTCGCCATCTCCGGGCCGATCCCCCGGACGAGCCCGGAGGCGAGATAGCGCTCGATCCCGCCCGCCGTCGCGGGGGGACGAACCTCAAAGGAATCGATCTCAAATTGTTCGCCGAACTTGGGGTTGAAGACCCACTTCCCCTTAAGGCGGAGCGACTCTCCGACCGAGACTCCGGGGAGCCGGCCGACGATGCTGATCAGGCGGTCCTCCCCCTCGTTCCGAAGCCTCGCCACCGTCCAGGAGTTTTCGGAGTTCTGAAAGACGATCCGCTCGAGCGTCCCCTCGATCTCCGCCGCTCTCTCCATCGAAAACCCGCCGTGCCTGGGGGCGCGCCCCGCGCGGGGGCGCACGCCCGTGTGTTCCGCCCTCCCCGCGTCCCGCTTCCGGAGGCGGAAACGCCTCCCGCACACGATACCCGATCCGGTACCGGCCGCAAAGGAGGCGGTCCGCGTGATCCGGCGTCGAAGGCACCGGGGGTTCTTGCCCGGGTGATGCGCGCGCCGCCCGCCGCGCGGGCTAGACGCCGAGGAGCTTCTCCATCTCGGTGATCGTTCGGTCCATGAGCCGCGCCGCCGCCTCGACCGCTTCCGGCTTCGTGAGATCCACCCCGGCCCCCCTGAGCAGATCGAGCGGGGGCCTGGAGGACCCCGCCCTCAGCATGCCGAGGTACGCCTCGCGGGCCGCCGGATCCCCGGACTGGATCTTCTCGGCGAGCGCGATCCCGGACGAGAGGCCGGTCGCGTAGGCGTACATGTAGAACTTGTAGTAGAAGTGCCCGATGTACGCCCACTCCATGCCGTCGTTCTCGCCGATGGTGAAGCCGTCCCCGTAGTAGTCCCCGATGAGGCGCTTGTAGGTTTCGTCGAGGAAGGCCGCGGTGACCGGGGTCCCGTTCTCCGCCGCGGTGTGGAACGCGAGCTCGAACTCGGCGAAGAGCGTCTGCCGGTAGATGGTGGTCCGTATGCTCTCGAGAAGCTCGTTGAGGATCGAGAGCTTCTCCTCCTTGTCCGAGGAGGCCCGGAGGAGGTGGTCGGAGAGGAGTTTCTCGTTGCAGGTCGAGGCGATCTCGGCGATGAAGTTCGCGTAGTCCGCGGTCGGGTACGGCTGGTGCGTCATCGCCAGGTGCGTGTGGAGCGCGTGGCCGTACTCGTGCGCCAGCGTGAACAGGCCGTCCGAGTCGTTCAGGTAGTTCATCTTCACGTACGGATGCACCCCGAAGACCCCCGCCGAGAACGCGCCGCTCTCCTTTCCCTCGTGCGGGTAGAGGTCGATCCAGCCGTTCGCCGGATCGAGGCCGGCGACGAGCATTTCGCGGTACTCCTCGCCGAGCGGCGCGAGAGCCTCGGGGAGGATGCGCATCGCCTCCTCGTAGGGGACATCCATCTCCTTCCCCGGAACGAGCGGCGTGTAGAGGTCGTAGACGTGGAGATCGGTCAGGCCGAGCACCTTCTTGCGGAGCTCCACGTACCGGTGGAGCGGCCCGAGGTTGGCGCGGACCGCGGCGATGAGGCTGTGGTACACGGCCGGATCGATCTCCTCCATGTCGAGATAGGCGTCGAGCGCGCGTTCGTAGCCCCGGGCGCGGGCGAGGAAGATCGTGTGGTTCGCCTGGCCGGCGAGGAGGGCCGCCAGGACGTGCTCGTTCTGCCTCAGTGCGCCGAAGACCCCCTCGACGGCGTCCCGGCGGACGCGGCGGTCGGGTGAGCGCCGGTAGAGAGGATAGTTGGAGAAGGTCAGCCGGACTTCCTCCCCCTTCTCGTCGGCGACGGCCGGGAGCAGGAGGTCGGTCAGCATCCCGCCGAACGACTTCTCGAAGTCCGAGGGGAGCTCGTTCAGGTCGATCTCCGCCCAGAGATTGTCGCCGGCCAGCGAGAGGAGGCGCTCTCCCTCCGGTCCGAGAACGCGCGCGCGCCGCCTGCGGATTCCATCGATGTAGACGCGGTAGGTGTCGAGGGCCGGCTCGGCGCCGTAGGCGCCGGCCATCGCCGCCTCGTCCAGCGCGAGGATCTCGCTCCGGATGAACGAGGCCTCCGCCATCAGGTCGTTCATCGCCTTGAGGGCGCGGTCGTTCATCGCCTGGATCTCCGTCGAGCCCTGATTCGTGTTGAAGCGGAGGTTCGCGTAAAGGGTCAGCTTGTTCGTGGCGAGGCGGACGCGGAAGTAGAGGTCGAGACACTCGCGGAGCCCCCGCGGGTCGCCCAGCCTCCCGCGGTGTCGGCCGAGCCCCTCCCGCTCGGCGTTCACCCGGCGGAGCGCGGCCTCGAAGGCGCCGTCGTTCGGGAGGAGAGGCGTGAGATCCCACTGATACGTCTTCGGAATCGCGCTCCTCTCCCCGTTGGCGTCGGGGGCGTGGGACGGGAGCGTCCCCGCGGTGTGGGCAATTTGACCGGCGGCGAGGACGAAGAGAGCGATGCAGGCGATCGATCGATACTTGTTCATGACTCCCTCGAGCGGCTCAGGGGGCCGGGAACCCCTCGCCGGATGATGGATGAAGCGGGCCGCATCGGCGGCGTTCGGATCCGCGAAGGACCCAATCAAGCATAGACGCCCGGGGCGCCGGCGGCAAGCGCGGGAAGGCGGGATCGGGTTGTCTCTCGGCCGTACCCGGGACCTGCGAGCGGAAGGACGACCCCGGCGATTGTTGCTAGCGGCTCTTTGGGCGTGTGGCCTTATCGAAGAAGCACGATCTTGCGGGCCTCGGCGAGGCCGGAGGCTTCGACGCGCGCGAAGTAGACGCCGCTCGCCGCCGGTCGCCCACTCTGGTCCCTCCCGTCCCACACGACCGTGTGGCTCCCCGCCGCGAAGACGCCGTCGGCGACGTTCTGGACGAGCCTTCCGGAAACGTCGTAGATCGAGAGTCGGGCGCGCGACTCCTTCGACAGGGAGAAGACGAGCGACGTGCGCGGGTTGAACGGGTTCGGACGGTTCGGGTCCAGACGGAGCGCGAAGGGCGCGGGAGCGGAAGCCTCCGCCTCGTGCGAAAGGAGAAAGACGGACGAACCGGGGAGATCGCTCCGAAGAATCCCGGAAGAGGGATCGTACTCAGTGGCGCAGACAACCCAGGTGTCCTCCTCCAAACGGAAGAGGGAGGGCGCCCCGCTTTCCGGGTCGATCGGAACCTCGCGCACGAGAACCGCGACGGGCCCGTCCGCCGCCCCGAGCGACACACGGAAGGGACCGAGAACCGGAAGGGGAAGCCGCCCGGCGTGTTGCCCCTCGACCTCCGATCGATCAACGTCCGCGAGCAGCACGTAGGAATCGCCCCCGCCCCCGCGCGGCGGAATCCGGACCTCGACCTTCCCCGAGGTGGAGTAGATCGATCCCCCCTTCGAGCCCCGGACGTAGGAGACCGAGAACGCCTTGTTCGTTTCCGACTTGTTCCCCGCGAGGTCCTCCCCCGCGACCCTCACCGCCCCCGTCCCGATCTCGGTGAGGCGGTAGGCCGCGTGGTAGACGTTGCGCGGCGTGTCGAGCCGGTAGACGGGAAGGAGCGAATCGACCTCGCCCATCGTGAAGCGGATCGTCGGCTTGTCGATCAGCGCCTCGGAGGCGACGACCACGAAGTCGACGAAGGCGTTCGCGAACGGGTTCGAGAGGACACCGATCGTATAGCCGGGAGCCGTCTGGTCGGCGTTCACGAAATCCTGGCGATACATGCGGAAGGCGCTTCCGTCCGCCGAAGCGAGGTACGTGCCGAAGATGGCGAGGTCGGCCGCGGCGTCCGGCGTCGCCGCCCGCCAGACGCGCTGCGGGTTCTCGGGGTTGAAGAGGCTGTAGATGTCGATACCCTCCGCCCTCCTGGCGGCGAAGAGATAGTCGTCCGCCACGCACATCCGCCTGACGAAGTACATGTCCGGGCGCTCGACCACGAAGGTCGGATCGACCGGATCCCGAACGTCGACGATCGCCGTGCCGACCACGCGCTGCCCGAGGTAGGCGTAGCCGGAATAAGCGCCGACCTCGAGCACGCGCCGATCGTTCGGGTACATGCCCAGGAACCCGGGCGCGGTCGGCTCTGCGACATCGAGCAGGAAGAGCCCCCTGGTGCGGTCCCTGGTCCCCACGCACGCGACGTTTCCGGTCAGCGCGATTCGGTCCGCCCCCGCCCCGGCGAGATCGGACACCTCCGTGCCTCCGCTCCGGAAGAAGCCGAGCGGGACCACCGCCTCCGGGCGCGCGATGCTGTAGACCCCGAAGCCGTCGTACAACAGAGCGACGTAGAGCAAGGTGTCCCGAATCGCGAGACCGGACGCTTCCCCCGGGAGCTCGACGAATCGAACGAAATGCACGAGGTCCGGCGTCGGGAGGAAGACCTCCGCGAGCAGGCTTTCTCCGACGATCGACACGAAGCCTCTCGAGCCCTGAAGGGCGAGATCCGCCGCGGGGGATCCGAGGTCGTACGGTTCCCCGTGGCTCAGCGCCTCTCCCTCCTGCAGGTAGAAGGGCCAGAGGTTCCCGTCCCGGTCCGCCGCGAGGACCCGCGTTTCGGATGCGGCGACCACGTCGATGGGGGCGTAGGGATCGTACGAACCGACGGAGAGGAATCCGTAGTCCTCGAAGGTGCCGAAGATCTCGAATCCGCCGAAACCGGCCGCCACGTAGGCGCGCTGCGACCCCATCGCGAGGCTGCCCGGCGAGCCCTGCGACTGGATCCGGAGAAGCGGGCTCGGATCCCGCGGGTCCGCGATCGAGACCACGTGAACGAACCCGGGATCGATGATGCCGCGCGTCTCGGTCACATAGAGGACCCCCGCCAGCTTCTCCACGTTCCGAAGGAGGAAGGCGTCGATCTCGAGAAACCCGATCGAGTCGGGGCTTTCCGGGTCGGTCACATCGAGGACGAGCAGCCCCGTCGACCGGAGCAGCACGTAGAGCTCGCCGGTTCCGGAGAAGGCGACGTCGATCGCGTAGTCCCCCGGATCGTAGGAACCGAGGAGGACGGGGTCGGAGGGGTCGGTGACGTCGGCGAGCCGGATGCCGGCGTCCCCTTCGGCAAGAGCGAGCAGACCGCCGGAAAGGGCGGCGGTCCGGGTCACGCGTCCGGCGACACCTCCGGTCCCGATCGAGTCGATCCGCGCGGGGGCGGCCGGATTGGACACATCGACGATGGAGAGCCCCCACGATCCCCCGCACACGTAGGCGATCGGGTCGTC
>JBDRFQ010000221.1:0-3554 GCA_043818685.1 Candidatus Eiseniibacteriota bacterium | reverse complement strand
AGAGCCGCTCGACCCGCTCGCGGCGCTCCCTCGACCCGATCCCCTTGAAGAGGAGCGGCATCTCGACGTTCTCGTAGGCGGTGATCTGCGGCAGGAGGTTGAAGTTCTGAAAGACGAAGCCGACCCGGCGGTTTCGGGTCTCGGCGAGGCGGTCGGGGGAGAAACGGGCGACCTCCTCCCCGCGGAGAAGGTACGAGCCCTCGGTCGGAGCGTCAAGACAGCCGACGATGTTCATGAGGGTCGACTTCCCCGACCCCGACGGCCCGACCACCGCGACGAACTCGTTCTCGCGGATCGCCAGATCGATCCCCCGAAGGGCCTCCACGCGGACCGGGCCGGTCCGGTACGTCTTCCAGATGCCCCGCAGCTCGATGAGACAACCGTTCTCCTTCGCCGGGCCGCCGTTTCTGTCTTTCCTCGCGAACATCTCCTCTCCTGCCTCCTCTACTCGTGGCGGAGGGCTTCCGCCGGCTGCACCCTCGCCGCGCGCCGGGATGGGAAGTAGCCGGCGAGAAACCCGACCGTGCCGAGGATGAGAACCGTGGCGAGCGCGATGGGGAAGGAGAAGGTCGGCCTCCCGAGAAACTCCATCGCCTGGCTCTCCACGTGCTGCTGGGCGAAGCCGAGCCCCTGAACGATCGCGTAGCCCGCCGCGATCCCGACCGCGCCCCCGATGAAGGTGATGGCGACCGCTTCCAAGACGATCGGGCCCATCACGTCGGTCCGGAGCGCCCCGAGCGCCATCTGGACGCCGATCGCCTGAGTCCTCTGCTTCACCACCGCATACATGATGTTCGCCACACCGATCCCGCCGATGAGGAGCGTGAGGCCGCCGATGATCCCGAGAAAGATCTCGATCCCGAGCATCACCTTGAGGAACGTCCGGGCGTTCTCGATCGTGTCCCACACGCGCACCGCCCGGGAATCCTCGGGATCGAACCGGTACTTCGCGCCGAGAACCTCGTTGATGCGGCGCTTCACGTGCTCCGCCCGGTTCGGGTCGCGCGGCTTGACCACCATGTCGTCGAGATACGGGTCCCCGAGGAGCGCCTGAAACGTGCTGAGCGGGATGGCGGCGTGGTCCTCGTCCGGTCCCCCGTACATCCCCATCTGCCTCTTCTCGCGCATGACGCCGACGACGGTGAAGGGAGCGCCGTTCACGAGGATCCGCTTCCCCTCGGCCGGTTCCTCGCCGAACAGGTCCTTCTTCAGCTTCGTGCCGAGGAAGATCACGCGCCGCTTCTGCCGCCGGTCGAGCTCGTTCAGGAAGCGCCCGCCTGGCTCCGGGTGGTGCGCGCGGAGATCGCCGAAGACCGGCTCCACGCCGGTGATCTTCTTGTTGAGGACCGTCCGCCCCACGACGAGCTGCGTCCCCCAGCGGATCATCTCCCCGCTGATCGCCTCGATCTCGGGGATGCTCTTCTCGAGAAGGCGGGGATCCTCCGGCAGGAAGTGCAGCCGCCTCCCCGGCGGGAAGCCGGCGTACGCCTTCTCCGTCTCCCCGGGCCAGAGAACGAGGATCCCGGATCCGAGGCCTTTGCGTCCCGCGTCCATGCTCCGCTTCAGCCCCTCCCCGAACGAGAGGAGGAGCACGATCGCGATCGTTCCCCACACCACGGCCATGATCGTGAGGACCATTCGTTTCCGCTGGATCCGGGCGCTCCTCCGGAAGAGCCTTGCGATGAGAAGAGGGCGGATCATGCTACATCCTCAGCGCCTCGACGGGATTCAGGCGCGACGCGGTTCTTGCGGGGAAGTAGCCCGCGAGAAGGCCGACGAGGCCGAGAACACCCGCCGTGATCGCGACGGTCTGCGTGGAGAGCGTCGGGGTGCCGATGTGCTCGGCGAGCCCGAACGCGGGAACCAGGGCGACAATCCCGCGGCAGATCGCGAATCCGGCGAGGCCGCCGACGGTCGTGATGAGGAGCGTCTCGCCGAGGAACTGGCCGATCACGGTGCCGCTCTTCGCCCCGAGCGCCATCTTGATTCCGATCTCCTTCGTGCGCTCCTCGACGACCACGTTCATGATGTTGCTGACCCCGATCCCCCCGACGACGAGCGTGAGCGCCCCCACCACCCCGAGGAAGACGTTGAACACGAGAAAGAAGGTGTCGAGGAAGCCGTAGAACTCGGTCGTGTCCCAGATCATGATCGCTTCCCGGTCGGTCGGGTCGAACTTGTACTTCCTCGAGAGAACCTCGTAGATCCTCTCCTTCGCCTTCTCGACCTTCGACGCGTCCTCGACCTGAAAGACGAAGTTGTTCGGATACTCGCGGCCGAAGATCGTCCGAAACGTGCTGCTCGCGATGATCCCCTTGTCCTTGTCCCGGCCGCTGTAGCTGGAGTCCTGCTTCTTCGGCCTCATCACGCCCACGACGAGGAAGGGGACGTTGTTCAGGAAGACGTAGCGCCCGACTGCGTCCAGCGCGCCGAAGAGGTCCGTCTTCAGCTCGTCCCCGAGGAAGATGCAGCGGCGGCGGCGCTGCAGGTCGAGATCGTTCGTGAACCGTCCGTCCGGCTCCGCGATCATGTTCCGCATCCGGCCGAAGGCAGGCTGCACGCCGGCGAGCTGGGGCACGACCACGGTCCGGCCGGACCGGAAGCGAACCCCGCCGGTGTTGAACTCGGCGGAGACGGCCGAGATCTCGGGGATCTCTGCGGCGAGAAGATCCATGTCCTCCTCCGTGACGCGGAGCTGCCTCCCCCGAGGGAGCCCCTGCCACGGCTTGCTGGTCCTCATGGGCCAGCCGATCACGATGTTCTCGCCGAGCCCCCTGATGTCGCGAAGCACGTTCGCGCGGAGCCCGTCGCCGAACGCGAGGAGAAGCCCGACCGAGACGGTCCCCCAGACGATTCCGAAGAGGGTGAGGGCCAGGCGGAGCTTCTGGGCCCTGACGTCGCGGAAGAACTGGCGGAAGAACGCCCCCAGCATCGTTGTCTACTCGATCTCTTTCGGAGGTCTCTGCCAGACCTCGTCCCCCTCGGCAAGCCCGGAGAGGATCTCGACCTGGAGGCCGTCGGACAAGCCGACCTCGATCTCGCGCCGCTCCGGCTCCACGCCCGAGCCCGAAGGCGGGAGCTCGACGAACGCCTTCTCCCCCTCGAACGAGACCACGCGCTCCGGCAGAAGGAGCACATCCTTCTTCTCGCGAATCACGACGTCCGCGTTCGCCGAGTATCCCGCACGGAGAAAGGCCCCGCCCGTCTCATCGATCGAAACCTCGACATCGAACAGTGTGGCCCCCTGCTCCTCCTTCGCCTTCGGCGCGATCCGCACGACGCGGCCCCCGATCTCGGCGTCCGGGAGGGCGCCCACGTGGATGCGAACCGGAAGACCGGGATCGAGCTTTCCGACGTCGATCTCGTCGACCGTTCCGTTGAAAACTAGATCATTCATGTCGGCAATGGTGAGAAGGACCGTTCCCTCCTGGAAGGAGGTGAGCGGGACGACCGGCTCTCCCGGATCGACGAGCCGCTCGAGGACCGTTCCGGACGCCGGCGCGCGGATCACCGAGTCGATCGGGCGGTTCCCCCGGATCTTCCCCTCCTTGATC
>JBDRFQ010000220.1:0-21330 GCA_043818685.1 Candidatus Eiseniibacteriota bacterium | reverse complement strand
CCCGGCGGCTCGGTCCCCCAGGGCCGCCGGGGAGGGAGCAGGCCCCGCCCCGGTCCGCCCCCCCCTCGATTGCCCCGGGTCGCCGCCCTCGTCCGCGGCTCTCCGGGGCGTGCGCCCGATCCTCCCTACCGCTTCTTGAGGGGCGACTCCTTCTTGCTCTTTTCGATTTCCGTCGTGTTGAACGTATAGGAACGAACGACCATGTTCTCGTCGTAGCGGACCACGAGATCGGTCGTCTTGTCCTCTCCGAAGAGCGAGTAGCGGTACTTCCCGTACGTCCAGGTCGGGTTCCCGTCCTCGATGCCCATCCTCCAGGGGTCTCCGAACATCTGCCGAACCTCCTCGCTGTTCGTCTCGCCGAGGCGGATCTTGGGGACCCGCTCGGACGGAAAGTCGCGGCCCACGCTGGCGCAGGCCAGGGTCAGCAGCACGGCGGCGGAGAGCGCCAGCGACAGAATGCGTTTCATCTTCACGATTCGGCTCCTTTTCGTTCCCGCGGGAGCGCGGAAGGGGGGAGGGTGATGCCGTCCTCTCGATCGTCGCCGGGAAGGTGGGGAAAAAGCCCGCCCCGTCTCACCCGACCGCAATGATACAGAAAAGGCTTGATCGCGCCACCTCTTCGATGCGCGCCCGAAGGCCGAGCGAGGCCGCCAGCGCGCGGAAGGCGCTCGGGCCGACCGTGCCGAGGCGGAGGCCGTCCCTGCAGACGATGACACCATCCCCCGTCGCCTCCTCGTCGATCTCCCCGACGAGCCCGTGCGCCGCCTGCGCCCGGAACCACTCGATCCTCCCCTCCCAGAAACGGTCCGAGTAGCTCGAGAAGAGGGCGCGCCCGCCGGGCCGCGTCACGCGCGCCGCCTCCTCGACGAGCGCCGTCTGATCGACATGAAAGGCGGAGATCCCGTTCTGCGCGCAGACCACGAGATCGAAGACGCCGCCGGGAAACCCGAGGCGAGCGGCGTCCATGCACGCGAGGCGCGCGCCCCCCGCGCCCCGGAGGAAGGTGCGCCCGAGAGCGAGGCTCTCGATCGAGGTGTCGATCCCGAAGAGGGCGCGCCCCGGGGCGGCGAGGGGCCTGAGCACCCTCCCGTACCCGCATCCGAGCTCGAGGATCCGCCCCTCGGGAGGGGCGCTTTGATCGATGAAGGCGATCTCCGCCTCGAGGTACGCGCGGGCGCGGGGAGGGGCGACCTCGTAGCATCTCCTTAGGCGCTCCCCGGAGAGCTTCCTCGCGTAGTATCCCTGCCGGCCGTTCCGTTCTCCGGCCATCGAACGAGCCCCCCGGCGACCCGCGCTCTCCGGGAGGATAGCAGGGGAAGGAGTGCGGGTCGACCGACACGGGCGTTTCTCCGGTGGGAATCGGTACCCGCAATAGGCTTCCGGACCGTGCCTTTCCTCCATGCACGCGCTCTTGTGCGCGGTCGTCTCCATTCGGAATGAGAGGTCGGGGGCGACGGCGGAGACGCCGCTCAGCCGTGGGGTCCGGCGGACTCCTCAACAGCCCCCGGCGGAAGGCAGCTTTGCTCACGCATCGACTTCTCGATCCAGGCCGCGGCAAGACGATGAGCCTGTTCGTTGAGATGGGGATCGAGGTAGCTGACTCGAAGGCGCTTCGCCTCCAGTCCCATGAACGCGTCAAGAAGATCGCATGAGGGAACTTCAATCTCGGCGCAGTACGAGAGGATCCTTTCGTGAGCATCGCGGTAGCGGTACTGATCGTTCGTATTGACCAGCAGTGGAATCAGAACCAGGAACATGCGCGAGTGGAGTGAGTCGGCGACCTGTTTCATTTCTTCCAGCGCGGTCCGGGATCGTTGCCATCCTTCCGCTTCGTCGGCGAACCGGCGGTCGAAGTCGATATCGCTGAGGTGCTCGACGTGGGTGATGGAACGGACAAGGATGATGCCCTGATGCATGAGCCATGCCATGAGCCGGGAGTGTCTCTTCAGGGAAACCCGGATCCGGACCAGCCCCGCCTTCCACCACCCGATCCGCCGGCGGAGCTGCCTCTCGGACTCGTCCCCGGGTCCTTCCGTATCGTTCAGATAGTAGGCCACGAGGACCAGGTCCGGTGCGAACCGCGCCGCGGATTCCCGGAGGGTGGCAAGCTCCTGCACCGTGTTGTAGCCGCTCACTCCGAAATTCATGACCTCGTATCGGCGCCCCGCGTCCGACATGTTCAGGCTTTCCTCGAGCAGCTTGCCGAAGGTAGCAGAAAGAGGGACGCCGACTCCGAACGTATAGGAATCACCGAGCAACGCGATGCGGAACGTCCTGGGGCTCTTATTGAGCGCATACTCGTGATCCCGCATTCCGAAGGAATTGACGAGGAGGGGTTCACCGCCCACGATTCCGGTGCCGCCTGGAGTCAGGCCGTACCTGCGTGGCGAGCCGGGAATCATGTCATGATATCTGCCTTCATCCGGCTTCGGACCGAACGTTCGAACCGAGATCTCCCCCGTCGCGAGAAGGCCGGCAAGCACGAGGGCCGCACAGACCGAGTTGACGAGGAATGCGGTTGATCTTCCGCGGCGATCCGTTCCGCTCATTGTGATTCCCCGATGACAATGAGGCTAGGCGCACATTCTACTTCTCAGTTCAGCATCCGTCAATCGGGTATCGGTCGTGGATTCGGCGAAGACCGAGTTTCAGCCCTCTGATCCACCGGCTCGGAACTTCATGAATGGCGCCCGCGAGCGGCGCCCGCATGCGTCCCCCGCCGTTCCGGAATCAGGGCCGCCTTCGCCCCCGCCCGCCGTAGACGAGCCGGGTGACGACGTAGGTGCCGCTCCGCTCGTCGGTCTTGAGCGTGATGTGACCCGCCTCCTTCACCTCTTCGAGCAGCTCGCTGAACGTCCGGTAGCCGTAGCTCGACTCGTGGAACGAGGGGCGCTTCCTCTTCATCGTGTCCTTCACGAGGGACGAGTAGATCACATCGTGGTTCTCGCGCTGAAGGGCGCGGATGGCGTCGAAGAGAAGGAAGTAAACCTCCCGCTTCTCCTTGGGGATCATCTTCCGCTCGGAGGGCGCCGCCTCGGGGCTCTTGTCCGTGCCGAGGTCTTCGTAGTAGAGAAACTCGTCGCAGTTGTCCGCAAGCAGCTTGGAGGTCGACCCTTTCATCCCGACGCCGATGACGTACTTGCCGTTCTCTTTGAGCTTCGCGACGAGCGGCGTGAAGTCGCTGTCTCCGGAAACCACGACGAACGTGTTGATGTGCTCCTTGCTGTAGCTGAGGTCCATCGCGTCGACGCAGAGGCGGATGTCCGCCGAGTTCTTGCCGCTCATCGACCGCTTCGGGATCTCGATGAGCTCGACGCCCGCCTCGTGGAGCTGGTGCGTGTACTCGCGAAAGCTCCCCCAATCGGCATAGGCGGTCTTGACGAGCACCTTTCCCTTTTCGAGAAGCCGGTCGAGGACGCGCTCGATGTCGAACGCCGCGCCTTTCCGGCCGGTGAAGCCGAGGGCGAGATTCTCGAAGTCGAGGAAGACGGCCAGGTTGCGTTCCTGCGCGCTTCCCGTTGTCACATTACTCATGGCGAACCTCCCGGGTTCGGATTGGAGCCGAATCCCATGGGTCCATTCTTGCACGTCGGGGAGCATCTTCCAAGAGGCGAAGAAACGGCCGGCCGGTTGTGCGCGTCCCGTGGTTTCCGGGGCGTGCGCCGGCCCCGGGCCCCCGTGGATTTCGGCGGAGGGTCGAGGCCCGATCTGCTACTCTGTTCCGACGGCGGACCGATGCGCCCGCTCGAGACGAAGCCGGGACGGCATCATCGGTTCAGTGCAAGGAGGCTCGAGATGGCAGGGACCAAGGACAATCTCAAGGACGCGTTCGCCGGCGAGAGCCAGGCCAACCAGAAATACCTCGCGTTCGCCCGAAAGGCGAAGCAGGACGGCCTCCCGAACATCGCCCGGTTGTTCCGCACAACCGCCGAGGCGGAGAGGCTTCACGCCGCCGGGCACTTCGGGGCGCTCGATGGGATCGGATCCACCGCCGAAAACCTGCAGGCGGCGATCGACGGCGAGACCTATGAGTACACCGAGATGTACCCGCCGATGTTGAAGCAGGCGGAGGCGGACGGCCACAAGGCGAAACGGATGTTCGGGTACGCGGTCAAGGCCGAGGAGGTGCATGCCCGCCTCTACAAGCAGGCGCTCGAGGCGGCAAAGGCCGGGAAGGACCTTGCCGAGACGAAGTTTTATCTGTGCAGCGTCTGCGGCCACATCGAGTTCGGCGCCCCGCCGGAGACGTGCCCGATCTGCGGTGCGAAAGCCTCGAAGTACATGACCGTGTAATCGGCTCTGAAGGGGGCTCCGCGCGGCTGCCGAGCCCCCGTCGTCCGGCCGAATGTGCTACAATTGTTCGTGAATCCCCGCTCCCCCCGGCCCCCATCGAGGATGAAGGCCCATGCGAAGCCCCCTTCCGTTCGCCCTTCTTTTCTCCATCGGGCTTCTCGCCTCGTGGTTCTCGCCCGTCTCCGGGGCGGAGGGGGACACGCTCAGCATCCTCACCTACAACATCTACTACGGCGGGCAGGATCACGACCCGGTCTTCGGGCGGGAAGAGGAATGGCTCGACGTGATCCGGAGCCGCGATCCTGATCTCGTCCTCATCCAGGAGGCGAACGGCTGGCTCCCGTCGGAGCAGAACTACATCGGAGTCTACGTCGAGTCGCTGAACGCCTCTTCTCCTGGGGAGCCGCCCTACTCCGGTTTCGTGGGAGAGGCGCCGGCGTTCCACGTGGCGCTCCTCTCCCGCCTTCCGGTCCTCGAATTCGAGGCGTTCGGAGAGGTCGCGCTGGACACGGAGGTCGTCGATATCCACCACGTCTTCGTTCACGCGGTCCTCGATCTCGGCGGGGACACCGCGCACGCGGTCGGCGTTCACTTCAAGCCGGGCACGGCGCGCGCCGACCGCGAAAGGGAGGGGAGGGCGCTCCTCGAGATCTTGGACGGGCTGCCCCCGGACGAGACGGTCTGGATCGGCGGCGACTTCAACGGCTACTCGCCCGAGGATCTCGAGCCCGGGAGCCCCGTCGAGCCTGACTACGAGGGCGGCGCGCTTCCCGCAGACGTGAAGGGATGGGAACCGATGGCCTATCTCCTCTGGCGCGGGTACAAGGACTCCTTTCGGATTCTCCACCCGGACACTCCGGGCTACACGCAGGCCACCCGCTCGTTTCTTCCGGAGGGGATGGGTCCGGTCCAGAGGGTCGACTTTCTTCTCCGGTCCCCCGGTTCCACGTGGGAGCTCGTGTTGGCGGAGGTGCTCGACGGCACCCTCGGAGACGTCGCGTCGGATCACTACGCGGTCTTCGCGACCTACGTCGACCGCGCCCTGATCGGCGTCGGCGAACGGGACGCTCGCCGTTCGAGCGCCGGGCTCCGCGTATGGCCTCATCCGGTCGCGGGGTCGGCCCGCATCGTCTATGCGCTCCCGCGGTCGGGCCCTGTTCGCGTGCGGGTCTTCTCGCCCGCGGGAAGGCTGGTACGGACGATCGGGGATACGGGTGCCTCGGCGGGAATGCACGAGCTCGTTTGGGACGGCACGGACGACGCGGGGCGGGCTCTTGCTCCGGGGTTCTACTTCGTTCGTCTGGAAAACGGGCCCTCGATCGAAACGGCCCGCCTCCTCTGGCTCGGCGGCTCGAAGTAGATGTCCAGGGGACAGGACGCTCAATAGGTTGAAATGAGCGGGGCGTCCCCGGAATTCGCGCGGTTCGCCGAGCCGGACCGCGGGGCCGGTTTCAATCGAGCAGGACCATCTTCCTCGTCGTCGCGAATTCTCCGGTCCGCAGGCGGGTGAAGTAGATGCCGGACGCGACGACCTTCCCCCGGTCGTTTCGGCCGTGCCAGGGAACGACGTGCTCTCCCGCCTCCCGGTGCCCATCGACCAGAACGGCGACCCGCCGCCCGCTCACGTCGTACACGGCGACCCGGACTTCTCCCGGCGCGGGAATCCCGAACCGGATTACCGTGGTCGCGTTGAAGGGATTCGGGACGTTCTGGGCGAGGTAGGGACCGGCGTGAACCGGGGCCGTTCCTCCGGCAACGATGGTCGCATCGCAGCCGGGGCCGAGGGCGCCGACTCGCCCGCACCCTGGCGCGTCCAGGCAGGGAGAGCCGCAGTCGATCGTGTAGTCCCGGTTTCCGGCATCGCAGAAGAGCGGATCCTCCGAGAAGTTGCCGTTCAGACCGTTCTGCCCGGCGATGCAGCCGACGTAGTCTCCACCGCCGTTCCCGAAGACATCGCAACAGGCGATTGCGGCGCCGGTGCAGGTGACCGGCTCGCAGCCGTCGCCGAAGGCGATGATCGTGTTCTCGAGATCGAGATTGCCTCCGTGGATGCTTGCGCCCGAACAGCTCGCGCTCCCCGTCGAGGTGTTGCCGGAGAACGTGCAGCTCGCGATCGCGCCGCCGCCGCAGTAAAGAGCGCCTCCAGAGGAATACGTTCCGGACGCCCCGTTGCTCCCGAAGACGCAGTCGGCGATCTTCGCCCCGGGCTGCGTCCAGTAGAGGCCTCCGCCCTGGTTGATGGCTCCCCCGGCGGCCCGGTTGTCGAGGAACGTGCAGCGCGTGAGAACGGAGAAGCTGTCGACGGAAAAGTACATCCCCCCGCCGTAGGACATGGGCGCCGGGCCGGTTCCCACGGCGGAATCGCCGGAGAACGTGCAGTAGGCGAACCGCGGAGAGTACCCGTTGACGGACGCGCCGCCCCCCTGGGCGGTTGATGCGCGGGCGGTGTTGCCGGAGAACGTACAGCCGATCACGACGGAGCGGGAGCAGACCATGTAGAGGCCGCCTCCGCTCGACGCCTCGTTCTCCCTCAGAACGCAGTCGATCAGGGTCGGCGAGGTCTCGATGCAGGGGAGCGACCCGTTGTAGGAGTAGATGCCGCCCCCGTAGTCGGCGTCTCCCCCGCGGATCGTGATTCCCAGGACCACCGACCCGCGCTTCTCGCCCGAGACGAAGCGGAAGCCCTGGTTGGGCGAGCCCCCGCACTCGATCACGCACGAATCCGGCGCGCCGCTCCGCGACCGCACCGTCAGCGCCTTACCGCCGAAGACCAGGTTCCGGTTTCCGGGGCCCGAGTAGGAGGGATCAACCAACTCGACGACGTCGCGGGGCTGGGCCGCGCCGATCGCCGCCTGGATGGTCGTGAAGCCGCCGCCCCCCGCCGAGACCGTGTGAACGGTGAAGGGGGCGGGCTTGATGTTCCGGACGAGCGCCTCGATCCACACGTTGGTGCCGGGCCATCCGAGGCTGTCGTCGAGGGCGTACCAGCCGTTCCACGATCCGGGCCCCCAGCCGAAGTTCAGGTGGACGCCGTAGGAGTAGCCCTCTACGTAGTCGCTCCATCCGTCGCACACGAGCGCGTGCGTGTCGATCGGGCCGCCGGGAGCCAGGGAGTAGAGCATCGGCCGGCTCGCATTGATCTCCTGGCGGATGATCTCCCACCAGAGGGAATCTCCGCTCGGAAGGTAGACCGAGCGATCCTCCCAGGCGATGGTCGTGTCGTAGTGGAAGTAGTCGGGAAGGACGACCAGGGAGGATTCCATGTACGCGGTCGACGCGCACACCCCGTAGTCCATTTCGTACGCGACCCCGACCTCGTAGCAGAGCTCGGCGACCGCGTTCGCCTGGGCCTCCGAGCATCCTCCATCGCATGTGTCCGGCATGTTTGCCCAGTCGTAGCCGTCGTGGAACCGGGCCACGAGCGGCTCGGCACCGATGGGAGGCCACGCGGAGCAGGAGTTGTCTCCGTCCCACGTGTGAATGAAGCCCCCGACGCCTGAGGGAGGCCATTCGTGGTAGTTCATGATCTGCGTCGTCGCCGTGGCCACGCATCCGGTGAAGGTTCCGTTGGGGCACGGAGGCCATGCGCCCCCGTAGCAGGTGACGCACGTCGTGTCTCCCTGAGGGCAGAGGTTGTTGTACGGGGCCTCCTGGTGCCAGGCGGTCGTGAGGAGGGGGCCGACGGCCGTGCGTGGCTCGAGGCTCTTCGTCCGGAGGAGGTCGCGGAAGTCGTCGGGGCCGAGTAGGAGAAGCCTCCAGCGTTCCCGGTTCGCGGGGTCGAAGAGGGTGGGGCGCGAGGGGGGATCCGTCGCGTCGAGAGACCCGCAGGCTCGAACGAAACGATCGACGTGGTATCCCAGCACCTGCCGCAACAGCTCGGGAAAGCCGCCTTTTTGGTTCGGATCCAGGTCGCATGCGTCCGAATGCGCCTTGATCGGCGGCAGCTCCTTGAGGACGGGAACGACCACGTGGCCCCGGGGCGCGATCGAGAAGCACCGCGCGAGAACCGTCCCGTCGAGGATGAGGTCTTGAGACCTCACGATCGTCGGCTGGATGTCTCCTGCCCACTCTCCTTCGTGGTGGACCACGTAGGAAAGCCAGTTCCGGCAGACACGCTCCATCTCCTCGTCGGTGGCTCGTTCCGCCCGAGTGCTCTGAGGAAACAGGGCAAGCAGCGCGATCGCCACGCCTAGCGTGAACATCACGGCGGCGTGCTTCATGACGCACCCCCTTATGATCGCTGTCGGCTGAAAAAGACCGAGCGTAGGAATGCGGCTCCGGGTGCAGGATTCACTTTTAGTATACCACGGTTCATGCCTCAGGTCGAATCGTGTTCCAAGAGAGGGCGTCTCGGCGAGGCGCGCGTTCCGGAGGGGGGGATGGAAGAGGGTGAAACTAAATGAGGTGTCAGGAACCTTGCAGAAGCCGCCTCACCGGCTGAGGACGAGCTTGCTGACGGCGCTTTCCCCGGCGGTCTCGAACCTCGCGAAGTAGACCCCCGGGACGGCCCTTCGCTCACCCGCGTCGCGGCCGTCCCAGGTCAGATCGTGCGCGCCCCGCGTGAGAACGCCGTCGTGGAGGACATCCGTCAGGCGGCCGCTCACGTCGTACACGGCCACCCGGGCCTGCGCCGACCGGGGCATCTCGACGGAGAAAGCGACCCTGCCGGCGAAGGGATTCGGTGAAGCCGCGAAGCGAAGAGCCGATCCGCGCGGCTCGCCCGCGAGAGGACCTGTCTCAATCCCCGTGAGGTCCTCCAGACTGTAGCGAAGCGCCAGTATGTCGCTGTCCGTATCGAAGAGGTAGCCGTACCCAACGACGTAGAGATCCCCATCGGCGCTCACCGCCAGGGCGTACCCCTCGTCCGACTGCCCGTCCCCAGGATCGAAGCGCTCCGCCCAGAGCTGACCGCCGCTCGCAGGGTCGAAGCCGACCGTCGCGACGTCCCAGTTGGTACCGGGACCGTCGCTGAAGCCGGTGACGATGATGTCGCCTCCCGGCCCCTCGATGATCGCCGCGGCCCCGTCGTACCCGCCGTTCGGGCCGTTGTAGCTCCCCGACCAGAGCAGATGGCCGTCCGCCCGGTCGAACTTGAGAACCATGTAGTTCCCGCTACGTATCCCGGCGACGAGCAGATCGCCGGCCGCGTCGCGGACCATGTCGTGCGGATCGTCGGGGCTCGAGCCCGACGAGTTGTGCTGGATGGCCCACTCGGTCGCCCCGTCGGCGGCGTCGTAGCGGTGCAGCACGACGTCGTAGCTCGTGCCGACCGTCCAGGTCCGGTTCGCCATGACGATGTCGCCGTCGTCGCACGCGGCGAGCCAACCGGCGCGGCTGTCGATGTAGTTGATCGCGCCCGGAATCCGGCAGTTCCAGATCTCCGAGCCGTCTTCGGTGTCGAGCTTGATCGTGCAGAAGAGCGCCGGGTCGACGCTTGTGGTCATCACGCCCGTCACGACCGGGTGGCCGTCCGGCCCGACGACGATGTCCCAGCCGCGATCGGCCAGACCCGCCGGCCCGCTTGTGTGAACGTCCCAAAGGACCTCCCCGTCGGACTCGGCGAGCTTCATGGTGAGGATGTCGTCGCCCTCCGCGCCGTTCATCTGCCGTCCGGTGACGAACGCGTTGCCGGCGCCGTCCGCGGCGATCGCGTAGACCGACTCGTCGAGACCCTCCGGGCTTTGGTAGATCTGCGACCAGAGAACCTCCCCGGTCTCACCGTCCAGCTTGAGGACGATGACGTCGTCGCCCTGGCCTCACCCGTAGCATCCTTCGCGGGTCCCGCCGACGAGAAGATCGCCGGCGCCGTCCCACACCATGCCGCCCACGACCATGCTGTTCCCGTCGATGGACGGGACGCGCCTGGTCCACATCGTCTCGCCGGTTTCGCGCCGAAGCTTCCGGATCAAGTAGTCGACCGATCCGGCCGGCCCTGTGCTCTGTCCCGCGACGACGAGGTTCCCCTCCTCGTCCGTCGTGGCGACCGTCCCCGCGTCCGGCTGAAGAGCGCCGCCGTCATAGAGGTCCTCCCACTCGAAGACGGGATTCGCCCGCGCCTGCAGGGCGCACAGGGCAAGCCCGGCAAGGATCAGGAGGGAGGCGATTCGAGCCGAGAATTGTCTCATGGTCCGGACTCCTTGGCCGCGATGGGGGGAGGGGGGAGGCGCGGGCCCTCAGGCTGCCGCCTCTGGAAAAGGACCGATCGCCGCGACGCGGCGCATGGCCTCATTTCGAGGCCATCTTATTATATCGCAACTCGTTCCGGATGTCCAGCCCGATCGCCGAGCGGCGGAACGGGCAGGGGTGAGCCTGAGAAGGAGGGGCAATCCGCTAGGCGGATGGAGGCGTTCGGTTAGGGCCCTCTGCCTCGGCGGTCACCATCTCAGCTTGTAGCACTGGTAGCACAGGTATCCCTCGAACGACCGCCAGACTTCCTCGTCATACTTCGTGAAGAGGCCGCGGATGCTCTGCATTCGCTCGTTGTTCCACTCCGCAAGGACCGATTTCCCGACGACGTTGCCGAATGAGTGAAGACTCGACGGTCCCCCCGTGCAGCATGTCTTCATGTGGCCGGTCCAGGAGATGTTGGGCACGTACCAGAGCCAGTAGCACGGCCGGACACCGCTTCGGCTGTTTCGCGTGTCGGTGAGCTGTTCCACACGTGCCTCTTTGATCAGCAGCCGGTCGACGCCCAAGTCGCGCGCCAGCTGTTCCACGGCCTGAATCTCCCCGACGTTCTCCTCGAAGGCGATGAACTGAGCCTCGATGAAGGGCGTCCTGCTCTTCCTGGCCCGCTTGAGCCGAACGATCTCGCGGATGTTCGCGAGGATCTCCTCGAACTCCGCGCCGAACCGCAGCTTCTCGTAGGTTTCCTTTGTCGCACCGTCCAGCGAGATGATCAGGTAGTCGAGCTCGGCGTCGATGATCCTTCCGAGATCTTCTCGTTTGAGGGCCGTGAAGTTCGTGCTGATGGCGCTCACGACGTTTGCGTCCGTTGCATAACGGATCATATCGAAGATTCGTGGATGCAGAAACGACTCGCCGATTCCATCGAGTCGAACGAGGACGAGGTGCGCCTTGAGCTCGTCGATCACTGTCTTGTAGAAGTCGAACGGCAAGTATCCTTTCGGGAGGGGGTTCTTCCCCGAGCCCGTGTAGCAGTTCGGGCACTTCAGGTTGCAGATGTTGGTCGGCTCGAAGTGGAGGATGAACGGCCGTGCCGACACTTCCGTCTTTTTCATTCGGCGGCCCATCTCCGCGCGGATGGCGTTGAGGATCTTGCGCCCGCGGATCCGCTTCGGGGAACGCCGAATCGGTTCGAAGTAGCGCGCAATCGTCTGCGAGAGCCCGAAGGCCGGATTGGTGAGGTAGAGCGTCTTCATGCGACCGTCCTTTCCCGAGGGCGGGGCACGCTCCGGCGCCACAAACGGATCTCCCGATGACGAGGAATGCTTTCGGTCTCGTTCAAGGCCCCAGAAACCTCTCGGACATCACAGAAGCGGGCGGCGGGCGATCCCTCTCCGCCTCCTCTTCAAACTACCTCCGCGGCTGCGAAGTGTCGAGGGGAATGTGGTCTGCACAGGAACGGCGGAACGCCGGCGCGAGAGGATCTTGACGATCACTCGGATTCGCGGCCGAACACCTTCCGGAGGAGCTCGGTCGTCCGGGCCGCGGGGTCTTCGCGGATTCGCTTCTCTTCCGACGCAAGGACGGTGAACATCCCGGAGAGCGCTCTCTCAGTGATGTACTCGTCGAGATCGAAGACGGGCTTCTCGACGAGGGGAAGCGCCGTGTACCGGTCCATGAGGCCGTTGTACGCGTTGTAGAGGCCGACCTCACCCATCTTGTCCGTCACGATCGGTCCGAAGCGCCGGCGGAGCTCATCCGACGTGTGGGCGCGGAAGTAGTCGGTGGCAGCGGTCTCCTCGCCGCCCAGGATGTCGAACGCCTCGGCGATCGTCATCTTCTTGATCGCTCCCCAGAAGACATCCGCCGCTTCCCCCGCCGACTTCTCCGCTGCCCGGTTCATGGCGAGCTCGAACTCGTCCACCTGCTTCCTCATCCCGATGGTCCGGAGCGCGGCCGCGGCCGACTCGAGCTCCTCGGGCATGACGATGCGGATCAGCTGGTTGGCGAAGAAGCCGTCCACCTTCCCCGTCGACGCGACCGTCCGTTCCGTGCCGACTCGAAGAGCCTCCTTGAGGCCGGCCGCGACGGTCGGCTCGTCGAGCGCCCCTCCGGAGCCGCCGAGGATGTCCCCGAGGGGGTAGCTTCCTCCCACGCCCGCGCAGCCGGCCACCGACACGAGCGCCGAGACGGCGATGATCCGAAATGCGATTCGGGAAGCGCGCGTCATGGTCTCTTCACCTCCGATGGATGTTGTCCGGTGAATCTATCTGACCAGAAGGAGTTTCCTTGTCAGGACCTCGCCGCCCGCCTCCAGGCGGACGAAGTAGGCGCCCGAAGCGGCCTCCGTCCCTCCGGCGATCCGCCCGTCCCACGGGACGGAGTGATCGCCGGCAGGCCGACGAATGTCTGCAAGCGTGGCGAGGAACCTGCCGCGAACGTCGTGGACCGTGAGCCGTACCCGGCAATCCTCGGCGAGCACATAGCGGATCTCCGTCGCCGGGTTGAACGGATTCGGAGTGTTCGGAAACAACCGGGATCGGGACGCCGGAAACGGCCGGTGCTCGACGGCCGTGGCGCTCTGGAATCCCGCGAGCAGGAGGCCGCGCTGCACGTCTGGATCCTGCATGAGCCGATTCCACACAGCCTGCGTCCGGTAGTTCTCGATCATGACGATGATGGGGCCTTGGTCGATTCCGATGTAATCGGTACCCCACCAACCCCTGTCGAGGTTGAACGCATCTCTGAATCCGTAAGGACCCCAGAGCATGTGACCGTAGACGTCGTACAGGTTGTGCAAGGTGGGAATCACGATGTCGGGGGCGAAGGGAATGGAGCCGGCCGCCGCCGTGGGGGCGATCGTGCCGTCGTCGTTGACGGCCGGCGGGGCGCCGTGGACGGCATAGCCGTCGGGACCGTCGGACGCGGTGAGACCCCACAGAATACCGCTGTAGCCGATGTGCTCGAGAGGATTGTCGATGCAGTACGCCTGCTGGGCCCGCGCCGCCCGTACCGAGTTCTCGTGATAGGTGGTTTCCTTCTCCCGCATGTAGGCGTCCTGGATGTTCCGGAAGTCGATCCAGCAGTGCGAGTACTGGTGACCGAAGAGCGGCGGGAAGTTCACGAACGAATAGCCGTAGTGCGTCTGCCAGCCGTAGTTGCCCGTCCACGCGTTCCACGTCTCGGCCGGGATCGGATGCGTCGGGGAGCCGATGGCCAGGATATACATGATCATGGCCTCGTTGTAGCCGAGCCAGGTGATGTCCGGGAAGCCCTCCTCCGGCGTCCACGTGAGCGCGATGCCGAGGCCGTCGTACATGAAGCTCCAATCCGCCCGGTAGAGGATCGAGTCGGCGAGGCACCGGACTTCCGTGTCGAGCGAGTCGGCTGTCGAGAAGTACTGCTTGGCGTCGATGATGCCGGCGAAGAGGAGAGCGGTGTCGATGGGGGCGAGGTCGCTGTTCCACGTTCTCACCGCGGTCTCGAAATCCACGAAATGGTAGAAGAACCCCTTGTAGCCGATGTTCCCGCTCGGCTCGGGGCCCTGGGGCCCGGTCCAGAGGGTGCGGAGCGCGGTGAGGATGCGGTCGCGGCCCGCCTCCCTGGTCACCCATCCGCGGTCGATGCCGATGCAGATCGCCGAAAACCCGAAACCGGTGGCCGCCATCTTCAGGGGCGACCAGGAGGTGCTTCGGTCTCGGACGAGGCCGTTGGAGGGGTTCCCCTCGTTCCAGAAGTAGAGAAATGCCCGCTCCTGGAGCTCATCGAGAAGTTCCTCCGTCTTCAGGCCCGCTGCATCGGTCGTCGGCGGCAGAAGGCCGAGGACGAGAACAGGCAGAAGCGAGGCGATTGCAGTGATGCGCATGAAGCACCTCGGCGGGGGGGGGCGTACGCGTCCGACCGTATACGAATCCTCGCCTGAGTATACTACGAATCGTGTCGGCGATGATGGAGGCCAGGAATTGCCGGCCCTCGCTCTCTTCCAGAAAACCACGGAACGGCCGCGGCCCTTTTCGGATGATCTCCGGTACAAGCGAGGATGCCCGATCCCTCGCGGAACCGGGCATCTCGAAGCGGCCGAGCTTTCGTGCCTCCACAATCTACCGGAGCAACACGAGCTTCTTCGTGTCGTGGAAGCCGGCGGCGCTCATCCGGTAGAGGTAGATGCCGGAGGCGACGTCGCGCCCCTCGGAGTTCGTGCCGTCCCAGACGACGGTGTGGTTCCCCGCGTCGCGGGCGCCGCTCGCGAGAACTCGGATCACGCGCCCGGCGATGTCGTAGATCGCGAGATCAACCGGCCCGCGCTGGGAAAGCGAGAAGTGGATCGTCGTCGTCGGGTTGAACGGGTTCGGAACGCTCGCCCCGAGCGCCGTTCGAAGGGGGGCGCGCCCCGACGCGATGTCCGTGCTCGTCACGTCCACGTTGACCCTGCGGATGCCGCTCCAGTAACCGGCGCTCTCCTCCTGGTCGATCCCGCGCACCCAGTAGAAGTAGCTGTCGGTGAGCCGCCCCGCGACGAGATACGAGGTTTCCTCGATGTCGCTCGCCAGCGTGTCCACGCCCCCGAAAAGGCGCACGTTCTCGATGTCGTCGATCTGCACGCCGCGGAGGTACTCGAGCTGGTCGGTCGAGTAGCGCCACCGGACGCGTACGCTCTCCCCGGCGAACGCCGAGAGATCGAACGCGCAGCGCTGGAACACGCTGCTCGAGTTCCCCGTGATCCCGTTCCCGATGTTGTTCCCGTTCGGGTTGTCGTTGGTCGTGTAGCTCCCTGGGATCGTCGACCAGAACTTGCCGCCGTCCGTCGAGACCTCCACATACCAGTAGTCCCACTCGTTCTCGAGGCGCCACCACGCCCAGAACACGAGAGAGTCGCTCGCCTCGACGTCGAGCGGGTAGAGCGCCTCGATGGGCGCGTTGTACTGGTTCCCCGTTCCGGAGTAGAAGCTGTACTGCCCGGAGTGGGACTTCTCGTCGTTCCAGGTCCAGGTTTCGGTGATCCAGTCGTCGATGCCGCTCTCGGCGTCCTCGGTGGTGAACGTCTCGCCGGTCGCCTCGACCAGCTCCCATCTCGCCACGTTCGTGTCGCCGTCGCCGCGCGTCCACGAGACGAGGTACGTTCCGTCGTCGTCGTCCGGAATCGCCGCGATCGCCGGGGCGCCCGGCCGCGCGAAGCTGTAAGGCCGGTCCGCGTTCCGGACCGCGAACATCATGGCGGGAAGCTGCTCGCCGAAGTGAACCGGAATCATCGACTCGGGTATGTTGTGCTCGTCGCCGACCTCCGGGGTGAACGAGAAGCACTTCGGCTTCGAGGTATCGGCGTACGCGTAGTCGTCCGATCCGCCGTTCGTCGTGTAGATGAGGCCGGTGTAGCCGTTCCCCACCGCGTAGCCGTTCCCAGCGGCGAGGCTGTCCCCGACGGTCGCGAAGAGATCGTCGTCCTCCGTCTGCAGCCGAACGTATCCCCACGGATAGAGGTACATGCGCCCGTAGCTATGGAACGAGAGCGCGAAGACGAACGAACGCGACTCGAAGAGGCCGAGAATCGCCTGAATCTCGGGCTCCGAAGCGGGGGAGGGGCCGCGGTAGTTGCCGTGGTCGGTGTTCGGGCTCGACCCGATGTCGTCGTAGCCCCACATGTAGGGGTAGTTCCGGTTCAGATCGACCCCGTACGTGCCGTCCCCGTTGTCCCTCCGGTTCTTTCTCCAGCCGGAGTCGAAGTCCACCACGTACTGGTGCCCGTCCGGATTGAGCAGGGGAACGATCCAGATCTCCCGGCTGTCGACGAGCGCGGTCACGAGCGAGTCGGTTCCATAGTTGTCGAGCAGATACTCGGCGAAGAGGAACGCCATCTCCACGCTGATGATCTCTCGCGCGTGGTGGCACCCGACGATGAGGACCTCCGGCTCCCCCTCGGCGCTCGAGACGTTGTCGGTGATCTTGAGCGCCAGGATGTCGCGTCCCTCGTGGCTGTCTCCGAGGTCGTACTTCTTCGCCAGCGCGGGATAGAGCGCCTCGAGGCTGTCGAACGCGCTCTGGATCTCCGCGTACGTGTGGAACGCGCCGAACTCCCGAGCGGCGCGAAGCGGCGCGTGAGCGGCGGTGAGGTCCTCGATCAGAACCTCGACGGCCGCGGAGCGGCTCGCGACCTCCGCGAGCTCCGCTTGCGTCACGACAAGATCCACCCACTCGCCTGCACGGAACGAAGCGACGTCCCATCCCTCGCGAACGATTTCCCTCGTGATCCCGCTTCCGTCCTCGTGGACGCGGATCAGCGTGCGCCCCTCTCCGGACGCTTCCAGGGGCGAAGCGCCGAGGGCGATGAGGACGGCCACGGGAACGAACAGAGCGTGCGCGAGGCGATGCATGATGATAAGCTCCTTTCCCCTAAGGGATAAGCGGGAGAGCGGTTCTCTTGCCGGGGGAGCACGCGAACGGGCCCGGGGAGCCGGTCCCGCACGATTGCCTTCCATTATACCCGATTCTCCCGAGGCCGTCACCGAGCGATGCAAGGCGCGCCCGCCGATCGGCACCGGCGGGGAATCCCCGGGCGCGTCGCCGGAGCGGAGGGCGAGGAGCGATGGGCGGGGGGATTCAAGCGGTTCTCGGGCGCCTTCTTCGGTTCTTCCTTCCCGCGCGCCGCGCATCGCCCGACCGGGAGCAGGTCCCTCCTGTGGATCGAGCGGAGGGCGATCTCCCCGGCCCCTACGTGGTCACCGACGACCTCGACCTGCACGGCCTCTTCCCGGAACAGGTCCCCGAGATCCTCGAGGAGTTCATCCGGAACGCCCGGGCGCTCGGAATCCGCGAGGTGCGCATCGCGCACGGCAAGGGGAAGAGCGTCATGCGGAGGCTGGTCAGGGAGTTTCTCGAGAGGCACCCTCTCGTGATCGATTTCCGCCAGGCCCCGCCCGACCGGGGGGGATGGGGCGCGACGATCGCCCGCGTCCTCCTTGAAGGAGACCCAAACAAGCCGCCGAAGCGGGGTTGAGCGAATTGCGCCCGCCGCGGGGAACCGCGGGCGTCCCGGTCAGGCGAACGCCTGCCGGACGAGGGGCAGGAAGCGCTCCCCGAGGTCCGCGTGCGCGAGAGCGACCATGGGGAAGGAGCGCCGCGTGTAGTCGGCTCCCTCGATCAAGGGGAAGGGGGAGTCGGCGAGCGGAACCCATTCGCCTCCCGCGGCGAGGAGGATCGGCCACGCGCCTGCGAGATCCCACACCTTCGGCGTCGCCTCGACCCCCCCGAGAGCCGCTCCGCAGGCGACCGTGAGGAAGTTGTGGGCGGCGGACCCGAGCATGCGGATCTTGCAGGGGAAAGGCCGGCGGAGAACCGAGGTGCTCCGGGAGCAGATCGTGAAGAAGCGGGTCTGGTCCGGCTCGTCCGGGCTCGTTCGGATCGGCCGATCATTCATGGACGAACCGTTCATCTCGCCAAGGTCCGCGTCCTCCCGCCACGTTCCCTCGAAGAGGCGCGCGAGAGGGGGAACGCGCACGTGCCCGTAAACCGGCGTTCCCCGATGGAGAAGGCCGAGCGACACCGCCCAGACCGGAATCCCGCGGGCGAAGTTGGTCGTTCCGTCGAGGGGATCGATGACCCAGCACCACTCCCCCCCGTGAAAGACCGCGTCCCCCTCCTCGGAGAGGACCTGGTGCCCGGGAAAGGCGCGCCGCACCCGAGCGCCGAGGGTCTCGTCCGCCCAGCGGTCGGCCGCCGTCACCAGGGTCCCGTCCGCCTTTCGATCCGCCGAGACGCGGCCGAAATCCCGGAGGAGCCGCTCGCCCACCTCCGCGGTCGCGCATGCGGCGAACTCCCTGATTCTCTCGTGAAGCTCCGGCGTCAGGGGAGGCCCCTCGCGTTCCTCGGGCCGCGGCTGCATCAGAACCCGACGTGCAGGCGCAGGTGGAACGTCCCCCCCCGGTAGGGATCGTCGAGGGAGAGCGTCTCGCCTCCGATCTCGAGCTCGTCGCCCGTCACGTCGGTCAGGTCGAACGTGTAGCGGAGCTCGGGGGCGATCGAGAGATTGAGAACCGGGAGCGAAAACTCCGCTCCAACCCCGACGTTTCCCCCCCAGACGGTCGACTTGAAGTTGTCCTCGAAGTCGCCGGCCGAGGTCACGTTGAATCGGAGCTCCGGGCCGAAGAGGAGATACGGCTTCAGCACGGGAGAGACGATCCGGTACTGGAGGTCGACCGGCACGACGAAATACCTGACGTCGAACGTGTCGTCGAAGCTGCCCGGGTCGTCGAGCTCGTCCGAAATGCCTTCGAAGAGAGGCCCCGCGTTCAGATAGACCGCTCCCGCGCGAAGGCCGAGAGGGCCGAGGGCGCTCTGGGCGTACAATCCGAAGTGCATGCCGGTCCTGTTTTCGTAGCTCGTCTTCGCGTCGTCGACGCGCACTTCGTCGAGAGACGCGTAGTTCAGCCCGATCGTGATCCCGGTCGAGGCCAGTCCGTACGCGGCGCCCGCCGCCGTCCAGAGGAACGCGATTACGCACGCGATCCGCACCGCGCGGCCGAAGTGATTCTCCACTGGATTCTCCCCCTTCTTGTCGATTCGCCCCCGGAGCGCCGTTCGCCCCGCAGCCGCACCGCCGGAATCGTAGCAACCGCCGGCCCGCGCCACAAGCGGGGCCTCGCCGCCGCGCCCGGGCGCCGGGGACGGCCGGGGAGACGGGCGGGTTGACCCCGGGGCCCCGGGTCCCTACCATTGCGGCATCGCGCGGGTGTCCCCGGGCTCCTTTGAAACGGTGCGCACCGCAGGGAGAGTGTCATGCTTCGTTCTTCTCGCCTGGGTTTTCGCGGCGTCGTTCTCGTTTCGACCTTCGTTCTGGCCGGTCTTCTTGTCTCCTGCCTCGGCGGGGGGGATCCCCGTCCGAACATCCTCGTCGTCATGTGGGACACCGTGCGTGCGGACCGGCTGGGTCTCTACGGATTCGACAAGCCGACCACTCCCTTTCTCGACGAATGGGCTGCGAACGCGCGGGTCTACGAGGACTGCGTCTCTCCGGCGAACTACACGATCGCCTCCCACGCGTCGCTCTTCACCGGTCTTTATCCCACTGAGCACGGCGCTTGGAACGGAGGGAGACGCCTCCCCGCAGGCCCCGTCACCCTCGCCGAGGCTCTGAGGGAGGCGGGCTATCAGACCTTTCTCTACTCGGCGAACCCGAACGTCTCGCAGGTGACCGGTCTCGCCCGCGGATTCGATGAGGTCGAGCATCCCTGGAGCCCGGCCCTTCGCGCGGAGGCGTTCGCGATCGTCCGCGGCAAGATCATGTCGAAAGACCGGAGCAGCATGTTGCCCGACAAGGTGCGGACGGGGAACGTCGGCCCGTGGGAAATCAAGGCGAGCGGTGAGCTCGCCGGCAGGACGCTGCGGCGGTGGCTCGGACGGATCGACCGGGAGAGGCCGTTCTTCGCGTTCTTGAACTACATGGAGGCGCACAGGCCGTATATCCCCCCCGAGAAGTACCGGAAGAGAGTTCTCTCCGATGAGGAGGTCGCGCGGTCGTACAGAATCGATCGATCTTGGCCCGTTCTTTGGAGCTACACGTACGGTCTCAAGGATTACTCGGAGGAAGAGCTTGACGTGATGGCGGGCAAGTACGAGGCGGCGATCGCGGAGCTCGACGATCTCCTCCGCAAGCTGATCGGAAACCTCGAGGCGGGGGGCTATCTGGAGAACACGGTTGTCGTCGTCACGTCCGACCATGGCGAGCATCTCGGCGAGAAGCACATGCTGGACCACCAGTACTCGCTTTACGAACCCCTCCTCCGCGTCCCCCTCGTGGTTCACGACCCGAAGCGGTTTCCTCCGGGGCGCGAGAGCCGCCCGGTGATGACGCAAGATCTCTATCGAACTCTCCTCGAGATTGCGGGGGTCGGCGTGCCGCCGCTGCAGGCGTCCAGGGGGGCCGGACTTCTCGCGCCTATCGAGCAGAGGGAGCGACTTTCGGAGTGTCTCGGGGTGTTCACCTCTCCTTACGACGCGATGCGCGCGCGCTACCCGGATTGGGACCCGGGCCCGTGGAACCGCGAGATCCGGGCGTTCTACTCGGGCTGCCGCAAGCTGATCCGCTGGTCCGACGGGGAGAAGAAGCTCTACCGAATCGACGAGGATCCGTTCGAGGTGAACGAAGTCCCGCTCGGTGAGGAGGGCGCACGGCTGGAGCAGGCGCTCGATTCCTACGTCGCGGGGCTCGAGGCGGCGGGGCCTTCGGCGGGTGAGGGGCCGCCGCTCACCGAGGAAGAACGCGGCATGCTCGAGGCGCTCGGGTATCTCCATGGCGAAGACAGCTCGGAATGGGGCGGCGGGGGCGCGGATTCGGCCGCCGCCGCGGGCGGCCGTGCATTAGGAGTCAAATGAATGAAGGAGAAAGCGGACTTCTCCCACTTCGCGGTGCTCGACATGCGGATCGGACGCGTGGTGAAGGTGGAGGAAGCGGACACGAGGAAGCCGCTCTACCGCATGACGGTCGACTTCGGCGAGGAAATCGGGACGAAGGTCTCGATCGCGGGATACGCGGAGTACCCGAAGGAAGAGCTTCTCGGGCGGCTGGTTGTCGCTGTGATCAACTTCGAGCCGAAGCGTATGGGGCCCGAGGTCTCGGAGATCTTCATTCTGGGGGCGGTGAACGAAGAGGGGAAGGCGGTCTACCTGGCTCCCGAGTCGGACGTACCCCCGGGCACGGTGGTTGTCTGACCCCGGTGCGTTCCCGGCCGGTCCCCCGCCGTGGGCGTGCTGGGGCGAAGGACGGCGCTTTCCCGCGAAGGAACTCGAGGATGATGAGAGAACCGGACCGTAAGGGAAGAGGCGGCGGAGCTCTGTTCCCCCGTCTTCTTCGCCTCGCCTCTCTCGCCGCCCTCGCCGCCCTCGCCGCCCTCGCCGCGGCGTGCGCCGGCTGCGGCGGAG
>JBDRFQ010000219.1:0-4109 GCA_043818685.1 Candidatus Eiseniibacteriota bacterium | reverse complement strand
CTGATGACGTTGGAGGACTTCTGACAAGAGGATCGTCTGTGAGCGCAAGCGAATCCCCCCAGGCTACGGAAGGGACCTTCTTCTTCGACAGCGAGACCCGCGAGGTCGTCTCGCGCTTCTGCGAGGAACACCTTGCTCTATTAAATCGTGTCGGGGCTCCTACAACTTCCTTCATTGGTCCCCGGGATGGGGTCTCCGAAAGTCTGCCTCCTACTCTGATCTTCTCGATACGCGGGGCGAAGAACGGCAAGATGGCGTTTGTCTTGGAACGGAACTGGCTCGAAACTAAACGTGCCCGCCGGGCACTTGCAGGCATGCTCGTAGTCTTCCTCGATCAGGAGCCCTTCAAGCCGCCGACCAGGCCAGCCATGATGGTGCCGGTGCCGCGACACTTACCGAAGAAGCCGACACCAAAGAGACTGCTGCAACGCCTCATATCAGACATCACGAAGTCGGTCGCGCGCCTCAAGTCATCGAATTCCGTCATCTCCTTCCTTGCAGATTGCCAGGTCCATATCGCGCTCGTTCCCATAGAAGACCCGGCGTGGGACTGCAAACAGCTCAAGGCCTTTCTCGATCAAAACGTGAAGCCGCGTGTAGAGAGGTTCTGCCCCGAGTTCCTTCAAGTCTACGAGACGCGAACCGAATTGCCTCCCATCGTGAACCTGGAAGAGGAATACAAGGCACATCTGCAATCATCGGAATGCCCCTTTAGCTGGGGCGAGCGGTACGATCGGCAAACCGACGAGGGTCGTAGGTTGGAGGCCGCGATCAACCTCGCAGCGGCCAAGCAGTTTCGTTGGGGACTCGTGAACTTCCACATCCAGCTTTTCGATCAGCTTGAGATGGTCGGGGATACGAGCCGTACTGTGCGAGGAACTGGGACGGGCGATGAAGAGAGTGAAGACAAGCAACATGCCTTGCCGAATCTGTTCCTGGATGATGTGCCGAGGGAGATGAAGAACTCCCGGATCGCGGCTCGCTTGAGGGGGCGCAGCAGGTTTGCTGATCTCCACAGGTATATTGGGGAGAGCCAGCTCTTCTTTCTTTGGAATTTCGCAATATCGCGGGATCAGCGAGAATATGGCGGCGAGAAAGTGACGTGTTGTGCGGCAAAGGCCCTTGCTCGCGGCCTCAAGCGGTGGGCCGACGAAGGCTTGTTTGTGCTGACGGGAGAGGACGAGAAAGACCCGATCAGGCGACTACGGAAGAACTGGAGTGAGTTTGTTCGACGAATGGACGCTGTACCCGAGATGAAGGGCCTCTTCATCACCTTCAAGGACCCGAGGGACCGAAAGACGACTCTCCTGGCGATCCGCCTACCGGTTCGTAGCATCAAGAGCCGTGTGACGGGCTTGGCTCACCTGAAGCCCTGATTCAGAAAGTCACGAGGTCAACCCCAACCGTGCCCTGGCGCAGGATGCACGATTCTGTCGCACCCCCCTGCCCCCCGCAACGCACTTCTATTATGCAAGTTAGGTCAGCACGGGTTTGCGCGGTCGCACTCTTCCCCGACATCTGATCTGCGGGCAAACTGAAGGTGGTGATGTAGAGGAACGCACGTCGCCTATGGGCGCGGGGAGTTCGACGAGAAGGTAGTTGCAGCGGCCTGACCCTCGACCTGGCAATCAGGCGGAGAGGATACATGGCGGGGAGTAATGAGCACCGAAAGGGGGCTCTTCCTTCAGACGAGCGGAGAATCCTGGAGCTGATGCAACGCGTCAACTTCGGGCAACTTCGATTTTCCGTCCGTCGGGGCAGAACCATCCTGCACCCCGCACCTCGGGTACGACGAACCGTAAGATTCGGAGGAGACAACCGCGCCAGGCCCGAACTCACCTTGGACGACTTTGCTCTAAAGGCAGAAGTTGTCGAGTTCCTCGGTGAGATCCGGCAGCTTGCGAACGCGATTGTGGAGGTGGAAGTAAAGCACGGTTTGCCCTTCCAGATGACCGTGGAAGAGACGATCTAGACAGCCAATCTGAATCGTCGCGAAGCATCAGACAACGTACTGGCCGCAAAGCGGAGGGCGTTGTGGGTGTCGCCGACACCGGCGCATTCACAACTCCTCCGCTTCGTCCATTCCGGACGAGGTGCCCGGATGAAGGCGGCACCCACGCGAACTCCTCGGCCAAGAGGAGGTTTCGATGGGTTCCGTCAACACGTATCTCGCAGTCGACGAGTACGTCGCTCACCACATCCGCCACAAGGCCCGCTTGCTCGTGGGGCGGTATGGCTTCCGCGAGACGGACATCGAGGATTTGGAGCAGGAACTGACGCTGGATCTGCTTCAGCGCATGCCGAAGTACGATCCGGATCGCGCCCAGAGGACGACCTTCGTCGCCCGACTCGTCCGCAACAAGATCGCCTCGGTCGTGGAGGCGAGGAAAGCCGGGAAGCGGGACTACCGCACCCCCGTCTACTCGTTGACCGGCTGGGTCAAGGACGCGACGAACGGGTTCCTTCTGCGGATCGAGACGGTCGACCAGGACCACTACCTCCTCCGGACGGGTCGGAGGCGATCCCAGCAGGAAGTGCTCGACCTCTCGATCGACCTCAAACGGGCGACGGACCTTCTTCCGCCCGAGCTGCGTGAACTCTGCCGGCGCCTCCGCTACGAGACGGTATCCGAGATTTCACGGGCGAAGGGGATTCCGCGAAGCACGCTCTACGAGGCGATCGAGAAGATCCGGGCGCACTTCGAGGAGCGGGGACTGCGCGACTACCTGTGATCGTCTCCGACAGTTTGTTGGATTTTCCGGTATATACCCGGTGGAGAGAGGAGGGCGGTCCGAATCCCGGGCCGCCCCGCGCCTCTCGGCCCGACACATCGGCCATGTTTCCGGTAGATACCTGAGGGAAAGCGGAACCAAGAGTTCTCCTTCTCCCGCGCGCCACTTCAAGCGCCCGACACTTCTCGCCTTCTTCCGGTAAGTACCTGAGGGAAAGACACGCCGAGAACACGCGGCGTCGCATGAGGAGGCTATGGAGCGAGAGATCTACCGATTTCAGTTCTCGGAGAGCGTGCCGCTCGAACGTGTCGAGGAGACGCTGTGCCTCTCGGCGCTTGCCGCCGAGGGAGTGTACGGACGATCCCACCTGCGGCTCAACGCCGCCTTCCGCCTGGACAAGACCAAGCGCACCTGCACGGTCGACGCCGGGACGGAGGTGGGAGAAACACTCGCGCGGATCCTCACGGGTCTCCTGACCGAGGAGTTCGGGGAAGAAGCGTACCGCGTGGAGCGGGTAGTCCGATCCATTGAAGCTCCAAGCCAGAAAGGAGACGCATGACATGCCACGAGTCAATCTCAGGGCAGAGCGAAGCGAACCCAAGTTCAAGCCCCTGCCGGAAGGTCACTACCTCTGCCGTGTCGACGACATCGAGGAGGCAGAAACGCGGAATGGCGATGCGATGTGGAAGATCCGCTTCTCCATCACCGAGGGCGCGTACAAGGAGAGGCGTGTGTTTGATCGCCTCGTCTTCAGCAACGCTGCCCAGGAGCGCCTCGCGATCTTCTGCACGGCATTCGGGCTCGACAGCACGGGCGAGGTCGACCTTCGCCCGGAGATGTTCATCGGGAAGCAGGTCTTCCTCATCGTGCGACAGGACCGGTACACCGACCGACAGGGTCGCGACCAGGATGGCAACAAGGTCGCGTGGGATGGGTTTCGTCGAGCGGTACGCGAAGGCGAAGAGGAGATCCCGTTCTAGATGGGCGGCGCACCGAATACCCCGAAGCTCAAGACGATCGAGGAGGTCGCCAGTGAGAGTGGACGAATCGACCTTCCCCGATTCCGAAGAGACGGCGAAGGACGACTCCGTGGCCCCTGTCCCTTTCGTGAGCATCGGAGCGAGAAGACGAGGCCGTTCGTCGTATTCCCGTCCGGCGGAGACGACCCAGGCGGGTGGAAGTGCCATGCGGGATGCGGAGAGGGTGGAGTGAAAGAGCTGGCAGAGAGGCTCGGCGTGAGCGCGTACGAGGACGCGGTCGATAGTCTCGGCGTTGAGAGCAAAGCGCCGCGAGGAGACTCAAGAGCCCGAGCCGAGAACGAACGCCCGCGCCTGACACCGGAGCAGGCGGAGCGCGTTATGCAGCTCTCGTTCGAGC